>DATAOV010000069.1:0-60313 GCA_036265535.1 Gaiellaceae bacterium
GTCGCCGGTCCGCTCCCGCACCGCCAGCGCCGCACGCACGATCGCGCGCACCTGCATCTCGTAGATCTCCGGGAACATGAGCCCGAGGCGGCAGCCGCGCGTCCCGAGCATCGGGTTCGCCTCCTGGAGCGCCCGGATCCGCTCGCGCATCTTCTCGTCCGTCGCCTCCTCGAGCGGCGGCAGGAACTCGTGCAGCGGCGGGTCGAGCAGCCGGATCGTGACCGGCAGGCCCGCCCTCGCCTCGAAGATGCCCTCGAAGTCCGCCTGCTGGTGCGGGAGCAGCTTGTCGAGGGCGCGGCGACGCTCGTCCTCGTTCGAGGCCATGATCATCTCGCGGACGACCGGGAGCCGGTCCTCGGCCATGAACATGTGCTCGGTGCGACAGAGGCCGATCCCTTGGGCGCCGAACTCGCGCGCCTTGGCCGCGTCTTCGGGCGTGTCCGCGTTCGCGCGCACCTTCAGGCGCCGCAGCTCGTCGGCCCAGCCGAGGATCGTCTCGAAGTCCTCGTTGATCTGGGGCGGGACGAGCGGGACCTCTCCGACGATCACCTGGCCGCTGCCACCGTCGATCGTCAACGTGTCCCCCTCGGCCAGCTGGTGGCCGCCGAGGTTCAGCGTGCGCGCCTCGAGGTCGATCGTCAGGCCCTCGCAGCCTGCCACGCAGGGCTTGCCCATCCCACGTGCGACCACTGCGGCGTGTGAGGTCATGCCGCCGTGGGCGGTCAGGATCCCGCTCGCCTGGATCAGGCCGTGGATGTCGTCGGGCGTCGTCTCCCAGCGGACGAGGATCACGCTCTCGCCCGCGAACCCTCGCTCCGCGGCGAGGTCCGCGTCGAGCACGATGCTTCCGCTGGCCGCGCCCGGCGAGGCGTTCAGGCCCTGCGCCGCGACGTCGAGCTCGGCGGACGGGTCGATCCTCGGGTGCAGGAGCTGGTCGAGCTGGTCCGGGTCGATGCGGACGACGGCCTCCTCCCGTGAGATCAGGCCCTCCTCCGTCATTGCGACCGCGGCCTTGAGCGCGGCGGCCGCGGTGCGCTTGGCCGAGCGCGTCTGCAGCAGGTAGAGCTTCCCGTCCTCGACGGTGAACTCGATGTCCTGCATGTCGCGGTAGTTCTTCTCCAGCCGCTGCATCGTCTCCAGCAGCTGCTCGAAGGCGTCGGGCATCCGCTCGCGCATCGCCTCGATCGGCTCCGGCGTGCGGATTCCGGCGACGACGTCCTCGCCCTGGGCATCCGCGAGGAACTCGCCGAAGAGCCCGGATTCGCCCGTCGAGGGGTCACGCGTGAACGCGACCCCGGTTCCAGAGGACGCACCCTTGTTCCCGAAAACCATCTGGACGACGTTGACGGCCGTGCCGAGGTCGTCCGGGATCCGATGGGCGCGCCGGTATACCTGCGCACGCGGCGTGTCCCAGGACTCGAAGACCGCACTGACCGCGCGCCGGAGCTGCTCGCGCGCGTCGTACGGGAACGGTGCGCCGGTCTCCTCCTCGTAGATCCGCTTGTAGGTGCCGACGAGCTCGCGCAGGTCGTTCGCGTCCAGTTCGACGTCCTGCTGGACGGCGCGATCCTTCTTCAGGTCTGAGAGCGCGGACTCGAAGCGCTGCCCATCGATGCCCGCGACCACCTCGCCGTACATCTGGATTAGACGGCGGTACGAGTCGTAGGCAAAGCGAGGGTTGTCGGTCGCAGTCGCCAGGCCCTCGACCGCGGCGTCGTTCAGGCCGAGGTTGAGGATCGTGTCCATCATCCCCGGCATCGAGACCGCGGCCCCGGAGCGGACCGAAACGAGCAGCGGGTCGGCGGAGTCGCCGAAGCGCTTGCCGGTCTTCTCCTCGAGCGCGTCCAGATGCTCGTCGACCTCCGCGCCGAGGCCGTCCGGCAGCTGCTGACCGTTCGCCATGTAGGCGCGGCACGCGTCGGTCGTGATCGTGAAACCGGCCGGGACCGGGACGCCGAGCTGCGTCATCTCGGCCAGCCCGATGCCCTTGCCGCCGAGGAGCTCCCGCCCTCCTTCAGACGGCTCCTCGAACCCGTACACGTAGCGTCCGTTCCTTCGCATGACAGGGAATCTTCCCACAGGGCTCGCCTGCACACACCCGCCCAATCGGCGCGTATGCTCGTGGGGTGAGAGTCATGCTCGCCGCGGCGGCCGCAGTCGTTCTCGCATGCGTGGCAGGAAGCGCGACCGGTGCGCCGGCCAAGGGGCGGATCGCTTTCGGGCTCGAGCAGGGCAGCGTCAGCAGCCTCTACACGGTGCTGCCCGACGGCACCGGCCTGCGCCGCGTGACCGTCCCGCCGACACGTCAGGACCTCGGCGGCGACTCGGGTCCTGCCTGGTCGCCCGACGGCCGGCGCCTCGTCTTCGAGCGGAACCTGCCCTACTGGGGCAACGACCGCTTCCGGCTCAACACGGTGGCCGCGCGGGGCGGGATCGCTCACGCGATCACGCAGGGGCCCTTCGACGTGATGCCGAGTCTCTCGCCCGACGGGAAGCGGATCGCGTTCACGCGGCTCGTCGACTCGGTCGTCGAGCCTGCGATCTCGCTCTTCACAGCCACGGCCGGCGGACGGCGACCCGCGCAGCTGCTGAGCGGGGGCTTCGACCTCTCGCCGGCCTGGTCGCCCGACGGCACGACGATCGTCTTCAGCCGCCTGGTCTCCGACTCGGCTCCGATCGAGGCCGCAGCGCTCTTCCTCGCGGCCGCGAACGGGACGAACGTGCGGCAGCTGGGAAACGTGCGAGGCGTCTCGCCCTCCTGGTCGCCCGACGGCAAGCGGCTGGCGTTCGTGTCTCTCGCCGACCACAACGGCGCGAGCTGTCCGGCCTCGAACTGCTCGCCGAACGGCGAGATCTACGTGGTCAACGCCGACGGAAGCAGCCTGCGGCGGCTGACGCGCACCCGCGCCGACGACGAGCATCCGACCTGGTCGCCCGACGGGAGGAAGATCGCCTTCGCGAGCGGATTCCTCCTCCCGAGAGAGGGGCACCGGCCGTGGCTGATGACGATGCCGGCAGGCGGGGGCAAGGCCGTCCGGGTCGGCCGCTTCTCCGGCGTGCTCGACCCGTCCTGGAGCCCGGCAGGCGTCGGATGAGCTCCGCTCGATAGGCTCCGCTCATGAAGCTCGAAGGCGTCCACCACATCACAGCGATCACCGGCGACGCACCGGGCAACGTCGACTTCTACGCGCGCGTGCTCGGCCTGCGTCTCGTCAAGAAGAGCGTCAACCAGGACGACCCGACCGTGTACCACCTCTTCTACGGCGACGAAGAGGGCACGCCCGGAAACGACATCACCTTCTTCGAGTACAGGAACGCCCAGCCCGGCCGCGCAGGCGCCGGGATGGTGCACCGTGTCGTCTGGCGGGTCGGCTCGGACGACGCGCTGTCGTTCTGGGAGGAGCGCCTGGGCAAGGAGGGTGTGAAGACCGAGCGGAGCGGTGAAGGCTCGCTTCTCTTCGCCGATCCCGAGGGCCTCGGGCATGAGCTCGTCGTCTCCAAGGCGCCGGACGATCCCCTGATCGCGGACGACCCGGAAATCCCGGCCGAGCTCGCGCTCCAGGGCTTCGAGGGCGTCCGTGCCTACTCCCACGATCCCGAGGCCAGCCGAGCCTTCCTCGAGGGCGCGCTCGAGTTCGATGCGCGCAGCGAGGATGCCTGGGAGGTGCGGGGCGAACAGCGCGGAGGTTTCTACCGATACGACCGCAACAGCGAGCGCGGCGTTCCCGGCGCGGGCACAGTTCACCACGTCGCGTGGGCCTCACCGATGGACGAGCACGAAGCTTGGCAGAAGCGAGTCGCCGAGTCTGGCGCCTCCCCGACTCCGGTGATCGACCGCTACTACTTCAAGTCGATCTACTTCCGCGAGCCGAGCGGCGTGCTCTTCGAGATCGCGTCGATCGGCCCGGGCTTCACAGCGGACGAGCCGCCCGAGAGCCTCGGGGAACGCCTTTCGCTACCGCCGGACTACGAACAGCTTCGCGACCGGCTGGAGCAGGTGTTGACCCCGCTTCCGGACACTCGCGCCGCCCGCGCGGCCAAGTGACCATCGAGCACCGGCTTCGCCCGTCGGCCGCCGACCCAGAGGGCCTGCTCGTCCTCTTCCACGGCCGCGGCGCCGACGAGCACGACCTGTTTCCGCTGCTCGATCTGCTCGACCCCGAGCGGCGCCTCCTCGGTGTCACTCCGCGTGGACCGCTCTCGCTGCCGCCGGGCGGCGCCCACTGGTACGCCGTACGGGAGATCGGCTACCCCGACCCGGGTACGTTCCTCCCGACCTACGCTGCCGTTGCGGACTGGCTCGACGGGCTCGAGGACGAGACGGGCATCGGCCCCGAGCGGACGGTTCTCGGCGGCTTTTCGCAGGGTGCGGTGATGACGTATTCGCTCGGGCTCGGCCGGGGACGCCCTCGTCCCGCCGCTGTCATCGCGCTGAGCGGCTTCGTACCGACCGTAGAAGGCTTCGAGCTCGACCTCCAAGAGCCGTTGCCGCAGGTCGCGATCGGCCACGGCGTCCTCGACCCGGTCATCTCGGTCGAATGGAGCCGACGGGCCAAAGCGCTGCTCGAGGACGCGGGCGCACAGATCGTCTACCGCGAGTACCCGCTTCCCCACGCGGTCGATCCTCGCTTCCTGGTCGAGCTGGTGCCCTGGATCCCGTCTGCCCTCGCGGCGCGCGCCACGGCGGCCTGACCGCGCGAAGCGACGGTTGGGAGACCGGCTGGTCGTCGTACTACGACGCGGCAGGAGACGAGCCCCGCGAGACGCTGCTCGAGGCGCTGCGACGGTTCGACGAGGAGCCGGTGCGCCGGCGGTTCGCCGTCGACCTCGGCTGCGGCGCCGGCCGGGACACCGTCGAGTTGCTGAAGCGTGGCTGGACCGTGCTGGCGATCGACGGCGAACCTGAGGCGCTCAAGCGCCTTCGGAGACGAGAGAACCTGCCTTCAGGCTCGAGCGACCGGCTGAGGACCGAGAGGGCCTCGTTTCAGGAAGCCACATGGCCCGAAGCGGACCTCGTCAACTCGAGCTTCGCGCTGCCCTTCTGTCCGCCCACGGCCTTCCCCGGGCTCTGGCAGCGGATCGAACGCTCGCTTCGCCCTGGCGGCAGATTCAGCGGGCAGCTCTTCGGCGACCGCGACGGCTGGTCCGGCGAGGAAGACCTGACGTTTCAGACGCGCGGCGAGGTCGAGACCCTACTCGTCTCCCTCGAGGTAGAGCGCCTCGACGAGATCGAGGAAGACGGGACGACCGCGACGGGCAAGCACAAGCACTGGCACCTGTTCCACATCGTGGCGCGTAGGCCGACCGGCCGGCTCTAGCTCTCCTCGACCGGTGGTCGGTACCCGGGCCGTCGCCGCGCCCGGAAGTCGGCGAGCCATGCGAGAGCGCGAAGGCCCATCCAGACCGGGGTCAGCAACACGTAGAAGATGATGACCGCAACCCCGAGGATCAGCCACCACGTCGCCCAGCGCCAGAGCGGAACAGGCTCTTTCGGGGTCAGACCGGCGTCTTCTCCTTGCTGCCGGCCTCGGCGCGGCGACGCTCGACGAGCCTGATCACCCGGGCCGCGGTTTCCTCGATCGAGAGGTCCGAGATCTCGATCACCGGACAGCCGAGTCGCCGGTGCAGGGTCTCCGCCTCTTCGAGCTCGCCGTAGATCTCGAGCAACTGGGCGTAGGCGCGCTGGTTCCCCCCTAGGCGCCGTGCGCGCTGCTTGCGGATCTCCTGGAGACGTTGGGCGTCGATCGTCAAGCCGACGATCTTCGTCTGATCGACCTCGAACAGCGCCTTCGGCGGCTCGATCCCCTTCACCACGGGCACGTTGGCGGTCTTGTAGCCCAGATAGCCGAGGTACATCGAGAGCGGCGTCTTCGAGGTGCGCGAGACCCCGACGAGGATGAGGTCGGCCTCGTGCAGGCCCGCCCCCACGCCGTCGTCGTACTTGACGGCGAACTCGATCGCAGCCATGCGCTTGAAGTAGCTCGAGTCGAGCGGCGCCCGAGCTCCGGGCGTCATCTTCGCCGCGACGCCGGCAACCCTCGCGACCGCCTCGATCGGATGACCGAGCAGGTCGCAGTAGTGGAGCTTGTAGCGGCGGCAAAGGGTGCGGGCGGCGTCGCGGAGCTCCGGATGAACAAGCGTGTAGACGATCACCGCGGGCCGGCCCTTCGCTCGGTTCAGCGCCAGGTGCAGATCGTCGACGGTCTCGACGCGCGGGTGGCGGATCTCCTCGAACTCCTGCTCGGGGAACTGCGCTTCGAGCGCATGCACGAGCCGCACGGCGGTCTCCCCGGTTGAATCGGAGATGACGTGGAGCTCGACCGGATGCTTGGCCGTCATGCTCAGGACCCTAGCCTCGGGCGCGGCGACCGGCATTACCACGAAGTCCCGCTCTCGTCACAGGCACGCCACAGACACGTGCGCCTGCCCTCGGTAGGCTCGTCGCCATGGCAGGGGGGCGGGTCGGGACCCGAAGGTAGACGCGCGAGAACATGAAGACGGCCGTCGGCCGAATCCGGCTATCGTGGAATCTGCGAGAAGTCGCCGAGGCGCCCGAGAGTGTCGCGCACGTCGAGAAGAAGCCGAAGGCGGTTCGCACGCACCGCCTCGTCTTCGTCCATGACGAGCACCTCCTCGAAGAACCGCTCCATCAGCGGCGCCAGCGTCGCCCCCGATTCGAGCGCCTTGCGTGTGTCACCGTCGATCGCGACCGTCGCCAGCCCCTCCGCGAGCGCCTTTTCGGCCTCCTCGTGCAGCAGCGAGCGGTCGAGCTCAGGTGCCGCGTCGGCGGCGCTCTTCCCGGCCAGTCGGTGGGCGCGGTCGTAGGCGGTGTAAACGCCGTCGAACGAGGGCGACTCGCGCTCGGCGTGGAGTGATTCCGCCAGCCTCGCAACGCTTCCCAGATCGGCCGCCGCCGAAGCCTGCGCGGCGCGCACGTACTCGACCGGTACTTCGAGCAGCCCTTCGAGCCGCTCCTCGACGAACTCGCGAACCTCCTCGTCAAGCAGCGACCGCGGGATCGTCAGGGCACCCTCGACTGCGAGCCGGTTGAGGCCGATCGCGGCCCGGCGGAGCCCATATGGGTCGCGGGATCCCGACGGCTTGTGGCCGAGTGAGAACGAGGTCGCGAGCGTATCGAGCTTGTCGGCCGCAGCGAGCACCTTCCCAGCCTCGGTCTGCGGCAGCGGCCCTCCCGCCGAGTCCGGCAGGTATTGCTCCTCGATCGCCGCACTGACCGCCTCCGGATAGCCCGCCAGCCGCGCGTACTCGGCGCCGATGTAGCCCTCCAGGTCCGGGAACTCACGCACGAGCTCCGAGGCCTGGTCTGCCTTTGCCAGGCGCGCCGCTTCGGAGGACGCCTCGCCGCCGCCGAGTGCGCCGACGAGCGCACGCACGCGGTCAGTCTTGTCGGCGATGGTTCCGGCGCCCTTGAAGAACGTGATCGCACCGAGCTGTTTGGCGAGCTCATCGATGCCCCGCGCCACATCTCGTTCGAAGGTGAAGCTCGCGTCGTCGAGCCGGCCCTCGAGCACGTTCTGGTTCCCTCCGCGAACCAGGTCCGGATCGCCCCCATTGGCGACGAAGGCGAACCGATTGCCGCCGAGCGGAAAGTACCGCTGGTGCGACTGCATCGCGGTCACGATCACGCGCTCGGGCAGCTGCAGGAACCGCTCGTGGAAGCTGCCCTCGAGCACGACGACCTTCTCCACGAGGTAGACGACCTCTTCGAGCACCCCGGCCGGGTCGCCCCAGCCGCCGATCGCGTCCAGGCCGGCGACGATCTGGCGGCGCCGCTCGGCCGCGTCCGGTTCGACCTCGGCCTCGCGGAGCCGGTCCGCGTATTCCCGTGCGTCCGGGATCTCGACGGCGCCCTGCGTGAAGCGGTGCCCGAAGCTCGTCTCACCGAGGACCGTCTCTCCGTCGAGCTTCGCGAGGCGCCAGCGGACCGGCCGGGCAAACCGGAGGCCGCTGTCCTCCCAGCGCATCGACTTGGAGAATGCAAGCCCGCGCACGATCGCCTCGACCTTCCCGGCGAGCACGTCGCGCAAGGGCTGTCCTTTCCGCTCCACGCCGAGAAAGCCGTCCCGTACGACGAGCTCCTCCGGCCGAACGCCGTGCTTCTTCGCGAATCCGGCCGCGGCCTTCTCGGCGAGCGTCTCAGGCGGTCCCTTAATCCACTCGTCGGCGGTGCCCTCGGGTACGTCCTCGAGAAGCAACGCCAGCCGCCGCGGCCCCACGAACACCTGCGTGGGCGTCGCGCCTAGCTCGCGCTCGCTCAACACGGGCAACTGTGCTTCCGCCTCCCGGCAGGCTCCCGCCGGAAGCTCCTCGCAGCCGATCTCAAGCAGCAGCGTCGGCACCGGACTCCAGTTCGAGGTAGGCCTGCGCGACCTCGCGCGCCAGGTTGCGGACGCGGCCGATATACGCGGCACGCTCGGCGGCGGAGATCGCCCCGCGCGCCTCGAGCAGGTTGAACGTGTGCGAGGCCTTCAGCACCTGATCGTAGGCGGGCAGAGGTAAGCGCCGCTCGAGCAAGAGCCGGCATTCCTCTTCGTGCTCGCCGAACCGTCGCGTGAGGGTCTCGACCGGCGCGAGCTCGAAGTTGTAGACCGACCACTGTCTCTCGTTCTGGCGATAGACGTCGGCCCAGGTGATTCCCGGTGCCCACTCGAGTTCCAGGGCGCTGCGCTTGCCCTGCAGGAACATCGCCAGGCGCTCCAAGCCGTAGGTGATCTCGGCCGGCACGAGCTCGACGTCCAACCCGCCGAGTTGCTGGAAATACGTCCATTGAGTGATCTCCATGCCGTCGCACCAGACCTCCCAGCCGAGGCCCCACGCGCCGAGAGTCGGCTGTTCCCAGTCGTCCTCGACGAGACGAATGTCGTGGCGGCGCAAGTCGATGCCAATCGCCTCGAGCGAGCCGAAGTAGAGGTCGAGCACATCCTCCGGTGTGGGCTTGATCACCACCTGGTACTGGAAGTAGTGCTGAAAGCGGTACGGGTTCTCGCCGTACCTGCCGTCGAGCGGCCGGATCACCGGCTCGACGTAGCCGGTCTTCCACGGCTTGGGCCCGAGGCTCCGCAGGAAGGTCGCCGGATTCATGGTGCCCGCGGCGATCTCGGTGTGGTACGGCTGCATGAGCACGCAGCCGTAGTCGGCCCAGTACCCCTCGAGCGCGCGAATCGTGTCCTGGAAGGTGGGAGCAGCCAAGCGCTCAATCCTAGGGAAGAAACAGGCCGCCTCACCCGTCCTGTGAGTGCGTCCTTTCCGAGGAAGCGCCTCCAGAACGGGCCCTCCGGGGCCCGTTCGCCCGTCTACGCGGTGAGTGTCCGGAGCCTGAAGCCGCCGTGGTACTCGTACGAGGCGGTGATCACGCCGAGGGCCTCGCGAGCTCCCCGCTCGGTCAGGCCGGCCGCCGTGGCATCGGCCAGCGGGCGCTGGAGCAATCCTTCGATCCCGAGCAAGCCTTCACGCGAGAGCGGTAGCGCCCCGCTGGCGCAGTTCTGGCAGACCGCGCCGCCCGCGCGCGGCGAGTAGCCGGCGAGGCCCGTGTCCGCGCCGCATTCGGCACACGAGGTCACGTGCGGGAGGTAGCCGGAGAGCCAGAGAAGCTTCAGCTGAAACGAGAGGACGAGCGGGTCGGTGGTCGCCCGGCCGGCCCCGGGCTCGAGCTCGTCAAGGAGGTCGAGGAAGCGTGTCAGCGCCCGAAACGCGCGGTCGTTCGCCTCCTGCTCGGGGAACAGGCGTAGCATCGCCTCGGCACCGACGAGGCCGACGTTCAGGCGGTACGGCTGCTCGCGAGCGGTGTGGTGGGAGCCGAGCAGCTGCACGCCGGTCACCGTCTGGAGCTCCCCTCCGCCCTGGTGGAGCATCAGCTCCACGTGGCTGAGCGGCTCGAGCCGGGCGCCGAAGCGCGACTTGGTCTTGCGCACGCCCTTGGCGACCGCTCCGATCCGGCCGCGGTCGAGTGTGTAGAGGTGGAGCACACGGTCCGCCTCGCCGAGGCGGAACGAGCGCAGCACCACCGCCTCGGTCTTGTACGTACGGCCTGCCACCGGGCTCAAGTGTAGATACGGGTCAGGCCGGGAATCGCCCTGCTAATTCCGCGCCTCGATTCATGATGACCCGAATTCAGATGTACACGACACGCTGGTGCGGCTACTGCGTCCGCGCCAAGACACTGCTGCAATCCCGCGGGCTGGAGTTCGAGGAGATCTCTCTCGACGACGATCCCGGGTTCAGGCAGCGCCTGCTCGAGCTGACCGGAGGCTGGACGGTGCCGCAGATCCTGCTGGACGGCAGACCGATCGGCGGCTACACCGAGCTGTGGCAGCTCGACCGCAGCGGCGAGCTGGAGAGGCTGGCCGCCTGAGCTAGAGGCGCTGGCACCCAGGGCAGTACCACGTGCCACGGCCGGCGGCGCGGATCTTCTCGATCGGCGTGCCACAGCGGTCACAGGGCTCCCCTTCGCGGCCGTAGACCTTGAACTCGTGCTGCATCCTGCCCGAGCTACCGTCGGGAGTGCGGTAATCGCGGAGCGTGGCGCCCTGCCGGTCGATCCCCGCCTTGAGCGCGCGGCGAATCCCGGAGTGCAGCGCCTTGAGCTCGTCCGGCCCGAGCTCGCCTGCCGGGCGCCGGGGGTGGATCCTCGCTCGCCACAGCGCCTCGTCCGCATAGATGTTCCCGACCCCCGCAAGCCTCCGTTGATCGAGGATCGCCGCCTTCACAGGTGTGTGGCGGCCTGCAAGCGCCTCAGCGAGGCGTCTCGTGGTGAAGCTGCGCTCGAGCGGCTCGTCTCCTACACGCTGCGCGAGGTACGGGTCGAGCTCGTCGGGCTCGATGAGAAGCCAGGTGCCGAAACGGCGCACGTCGCGGTACACGACATCCGAACCGTCGTCTAAGCTGACAACGGCACGGCGATGCGGATCGTCGGCCGCGAGCTTGGCGCCACGGCTCCCGTGCATCAGGTTCCCCGTCATTCGGAGGTGGATCAGCAGAACTCGACCAGAATCGAATCGGACAACCAAATACTTGCCTCGGCGATCGACGGCGGCGATTCGCTCCCCTTCCAGCTCAACGGCCACACCGGCGGGGTCGAAGGGGCGGGTAAGGCGCGGATCGAGGATCTCGACGCGCTGCAGGCGCCTGCCCACGAGCGCCGGCTCGAGTCGTGTGCGGACGGTCTCGACCTCGGGAAGCTCGGGCACGAACCCAGCGTAGCCGTGTCCTACCGCATGACGGCTTCGGGAGACTAGGCGATCACGTCGAGGACGACCGAACGCCGAGGCGGCGGCTCATCGGCCAGTACGTACGCCGCTCGGAGCTCACGCGCAGCCTCTTCGGCGGCCGCCTCGGTCGCTGCGTGGATCTCAGCAAGCGGCTCGCCTTCGGCGACCCGATCCCCGGGCTTCAAGAGGCAAACGATGCCAACGGAATGGTCGATGCTGTCGTCCTTCGTCTGCCGGCCCGCGCCGAGGTGCAATGCTGCCTGCCCGACGGCGACCGCCCCAAGCTCGCCGACGTAGCCTTCACGATCGGCAGCGAGCTCCTGAACGACGGGTGCAGTTGGGAGCGCACCCTCGTCCGGGTCGCCTCCCTGGGCGCGAATCCACCGCTGGTAGGCCTCCAGCGCCGAGCCGTCGGCGATGGCCTGCGCGGCCCGGACTCGCCCCTCCTCTCGGTCGACGCCGAGGTCGGAGACCGCAAGCAGGTGCGAGCAGGCTTCGAGCACAAGCTCGAGGAAGTCGGGGGGTCCCTCCCCGCGCACGGTGGCGGTCGCCTCGCGGATCTCGAGCGCGTTTCCGACCGCGCGCCCGAGCGGGCGGTTCATGTCGGTCAGCAGGCAGACCACCTCCCGGTGGGCCCGGTTACCGAGGTCGAGCATCGCTTCGGCGAGCGCACGGGCATCCTCGACCGATTTCATGAAGGCGCCGTCGCCGACCTTCGCGTCGATCACGATCGCGTCCGCCCCACCGGCGATCTTCTTCGACATGATGCTCGCCGCGATGAGCGAGTAGTTGTCCACGGTCGCGGTGACGTCTCGAAGCGCGTACAGCTTCTTGTCGGCCGGCACGAGGTTGGCGCTCGCTCCGATGATCGCCATTCCCGCCTCCCGAACCTGCGCCACGAACTCGTCGGTCGAGAGCTCGACACGGAAACCCGGGATCGACTCGAGCTTGTCGAGGGTGCCGCCTGTGTGACCGAGGCCGCGCCCGCTCATCTTTGCGAACGGGACGCCGCACGCCGCGACGATCGGGCCGATCGCGATCGACGTCTTGTCGCCGACGCCGCCGGTCGAGTGCTTGTCCACGACCTTGCGGCCGAGCGCCGAGCGAAGGTCGACCGTCTCGCCGGTCGCGATCATCGCCTCCGTCATGGCGTAGGTCTCCGTGCTCGTCAGACCTCGGAAGTAGATCGCCATGCAGAGGGCGGCGAGCTGGTAGTCGGCGATCTCGTCCCGGGCGTAGCCCAGCATCAGCTCGTTGAGCTCCTCGGGCGTGAGCTCGCCCCCGTCGCGCTTGCGCTGGATCAACTCGACCGGCCGGATCACGGCTCGACGATCGGCTGTCCAGGGGTTCCCCGGCGCGGCGCCTTGCCGCCGAGCCAGGCGTTGACGGTTGCGCCGACGTCTGCGAACTCGCCGTCCTCGTGGGTCCTGCCGGCGGCGTTTCGGCCCTGGACGTACACGAGCAGGAGGGCGTGCTCGCGCGAGTGATCGGTCGAGGGCGTCGTCGGATCACAGCCATGGTCGGAAGTGAGAATCAAGAGGTCCTGCTCGCGGAGCGCGTCGAGCAGGTCGGGGAGCCGCCGATCGAAGTCCTGCAGGCACCGGTGGAAGTTCACGGGGTCGTTGCGATGGCCCCAGAGCATGTCGGTCTCGACGAGGTTCGTGAAGACGAGCCCCTCGTTCAACTCTCGGAGCAGCGTCTCGGTCTGCTGGATCCCTTCGACGTTCGACTTCGTCGGGTGCGATTCGTCGATGTCGCAGCCCGCAAAGATGTCGCCGATCTTGCCTACGCCGTGTACCGGCTTCCCCGCCTCCCGCACGAGCGTGAGGTAGTTCGGCCGGCGCGGCTCGAGCGAGAAATCGTGCCGGTTCGGCGTCCGCTCGTAGTTGCCCGGCTCGCCGGTGAAGGGCCGTGCAATCACGCGGCCGACGCCGTGCTTGCCGGTGAGGATCTCGCGTGCGGCGCGCGAGCCCTCATAGAGCTCCTCGAGCGGGATCGTGTCTTCGTGGGCCGCAATCTGGAAGACCGAGTCGCCGGAGGTGTAGACGATCCACTTGCCGGTTCGCTGATGCTCCTCGCCGAGCTCCTGGATGATCTCCGTTCCCGAGGCGGGCTTGTTGCCGAGGACGCCTCGCCCCGTCTTGTGCATGAACGGGTCGATCACATCGTGCGGGAAGCCCTGCGGGTAGGTCGGAAAGGCCGGGTCGGTGACGACTCCCATCAGCTCCCAATGGCCGGCGGTTGTGTCTTTGCCCTTCGACCGCTCGAGCAGCCGGCCCGCGACGGCGGGAGCGCCGGGCTGCGGTGGGCAGCCCTCGAGCGGCTCGATGTTGCCGAGCCCGAGCGCCTCGAGATTCGGCAGATCGAGCCCGTTCACGGCACGCGCCACGTTTCCGAGCGTGTCCGAGCCCTCGTCGCCGTAGGCGTCGGCATCCGGAAGCGCTCCCGCGCCCACGGCGTCCAGCACAATCACGCAAGCGCGCGGCACGCGGCTATTCTAGGGCGGTCATGGATGCCGTCCTCGGATTGCTCGGCCTGATCGTCTACGCCGCCTGCGTGATTGCGTTCGCTGCGGCGTGCACCTGGGTCGTGGTGAAGGTCAGCCCGGCCGGCGGCAAGAAGACGTAGTTAGAGAGCGCTTGACGAACATCGGCGGTGCCTCCGGGGTGCGAGGTGCCGCCAAGCTCTCCTAGACCGGCGACAGAGGGAGCACGTCCTCGAGCGGGTGGAAGTCGAGGCCGTGGGCGTCGGCGACCGCTTCGTACGTGATCTTCCCGTCGAGGACGTTCACGCCGCGGGCCAGTGCCGGGTCGCGCGCGACAGCCTCCGCGAGCCCGTGGCCGGCGATCGCCTCGACGTACGGCAGCGTGACGTTCGTGAGTGCCTTCGTCGAAGTCACCGGAACGGCACCGGGCATGTTCGCGACGCAGTAGTGGGTGACGCCGTCAACGACGTAAACCGGGTCGCTGTGCGTAGTCGGGCGCGAAGTTTCAGTCGAGCCCCCTTGGTCGATGGCGACGTCGCAGAGGACCGCCCCGTTCTTCATCCCGCCGAGCATCTCGCGCGTGATGAGCTTGGGCGCGACCGCGCCGGGAATCAGCACTGCCCCGATGACGACATCTGCCTCGACGATCGACTCCTCGATCTGCAACGTCGAGGACATCACGAGGCTGACCCTCCCCGAGAGAACCTCGTCCAGGTGGCGCATGCGGTCGATCGAGCGCTCGAGGATGGTCACGTTCGCACCCAGGCCCAAGGCAATGACCGCAGCGTTGTAGCCGACGATGCCGCCGCCGATCACGAGCACACATCCTGGCGCGACGCCGGGGACGCCTCCGAGCAGCACGCCCCGGCCACCGAGCGGCTTCTCGAGGAAATACGCGCCTGCCTGGGCGGCGAGCCGCCCGGCGATCTCACTCATCGGCGCGAGGAGTGGGAGCGCCCGGTTGTCTGTCTCGACGGTCTCGTAGGCAACGCAGGCGGCTCCGCTCTCGGCGAGGGCGCGGGTCAGCTCCTCGCTTGCTGCGAGGTGGAGGTAGGTGAACAGGACGAGCCCTTCCCGCAGGAGCGGATACTCGGACGGAAGCGGCTCCTTGACCTTCAGCAGCAGCTCCGCCTCGCCCCAGACGTCCTCGGCGTCGCCGAGGGTGGCCCCGACGGCCCGGTAGGCCTCGTCCGGGAAGGAGCTTCCGCCGCCGGCACCGGCCTCGACGAGCACGTCGTGGCCCTGAGCGATGAGCTCGCGGGCGCCTGCCGGCGTGAGCGCGACCCGGTACTCGTCCGGCTTGATCTCCTTGACGACTCCGACCTTCATCAGGGCGAGAAACCCTAGCTTCTCCGGCGGTTTCGGCGTGTCCGAGCCGGTTTGGCACACATTCGGCACATGACGTCACTGACACGTGCGCCGCCGCTCGTTACGCTCGCCTTGGGGAGGAGGCAGGGCGAACCGAACTACAGGACCATGGGCAGCTCAGGCGCCTGCGAGTCGCTCGACCAGGCGGCGCTCGTCCGGGCCGAACCAGGGCGGTTCGCCGGCGGCGGCGTTCTCGCGCGCGTGGTCGGGATCTTGCGTCGCCGGGATGACCACGTCCACGCGCTCGTCCGAGAGCGACCACTTGAGCAGTGCCTGCGGCCAGGTCTCGACGCCGAAGTCGCGCAGGGGCCCCAGCGCTCCCGGCGCGGGTCGTCGGCGGACGAGGGCGCCTTTTCCGAGCGGCCGCATCACGATCACCGCGACGCCGAGCTCCTCGGCGAGAGGCAGGATCCGCTCCTCGCAGTCGCGCTCGACCGGGTTCAACGGCACCTGCACCGTTTCGAACCGTCGCGTCTTGAGCGCGCGTTCGAGCTCGTCGAAGGCCGCCGCGTCGTAGTGCGTAATCCCGATTCGCCCGATCTGCCCCGCGTCGCGCTCGGCCTCGAGCCAGGGCAGGTGCTCTCGCCAGGCAACGAGGTTGTGCACCTGTTCGACGTCCACGCGTCCGAACCAGTCGACCTGTCGCGCGAACTGCATACGTCCCTCATCGAGGGACGGCGACCAGATCTTGGTCGCGACGATCGCCTCGGCACGCCGTTCGCCGAACGCTGCGCCGAGCGACCGCTCCGCCCCGCCATACATCGGCGACGAGTCGACCAAGCGGCCTCCCGCGTCGAAGGCAGCGTCGACCACAAGCCGCGCCAGCTCGGCGTCGTCTCCGAACGTGTCCCAGGTGCCCAGCCCGATGACAGGTCCGAGGCGCCGCTCCTCCATCAGCGCAGAAGCGCTCTCGCCAGGCGGCCAGCCGCGAAGGCGGCGGCGAAGAACCACGGCTCCTCGTCCGGCCCGCGACCCATGTGCGAGAGCGGGAAGCCGGTGCACGCCTGCTCCCAGCCGTCGGTGTCCACCGCTTCCGGCTGCTCGAGCCACTCCGGGGCCTCGAGCCCTCTCGGCCAGGCGATCTTCGCCTCGCCACTGCAGAGCTCGATCACCGCCCGTGTGTGGTGCGAGACGCCGCGATGCCGCTCTCGTTCGTCGGCGCTCGAGACCCGCACGGCGAGGACGGGCGATCCACCGAGCGCGTGTGCGAAGCTCGCCGCGGCGGCGGCCGCGACCCCACCGTGCCCGAGCCGTGAGCCCGTTCCCACGATTCCCGGCCCGACGGCGCAGACGACCGCGTCGTGCCCGGCGCCTGCCGCCCACGCGAGCGCGGACGCGACGTTCACGCACTCGACCTCACCGCCGAAACACGCCCCTTGCGAGACCGTGGCGGAGAGCAGACCACGCTCGCGCAGAGCTCGAACCGTGTCCGAGAGCCCGAGTGGGAGCGCGCCGCCCTCGAGCTGGACATAGGCCACGCGGAGGCCCTCGCCGAGCCCGGCACACGCGGCCCCGAGCTGGCTGTGCAGGGTGCAGCAGACGACCGGCATGCCGCCCAATTCGGCTGCCAGCTCGGCGCCTTCCTCGGCGTGGATGGCCGCGAACTGCCCCGGCGCGTACGGCAGCTTGATCACGTGAGCGCCCTCCTCGGGAGGTAACCCGAGACCGCGTGTCAGATTCGCGTAGAGCACGTCGAAACCGCCCGAGCCGAGCTCGAGCTCGCGCGCCTGGACGTTGACGAGCACGTCGTCGTCCAGTGCGACCGGCCCGGTCGCCTCCGGGTAGGCAAGGCAAGGAGCCCCGTCCACCTCCAGCCGGACGAGCCCCTCGTGGCGCTCCCGAATCGTCGTCACGCGGCCCCGCCTGAGGCTAAGCGGCATCCTCGACCTCACGTGCAGACTCGACAAGTGCGAGCGTGACCTCGACCATCTCGTCGAGGTCCGCCACGGCGATTCGCTCGTCCGGAGTGTGGATGTCCGTCATCCCGTTGGCGAGGTTGACGCACTGGAGACCGCGGTCGTTGAAGACGTTCGCATCCGCGCCGCCGCCCGACAAGATGAAGCTCGGCTCGCGGCCGGCCCGAGTCAAGGCGGTCGTGGCGAGCTGCACCGGGAGATCGTCTCGCCGGAACCGGTACCCGGGAGATTGGTCGCCGATCTGGATCTCGACCTCGCACTCCCCCAGTCCGGCCGCGAACGTGATTGTGTCAACCATCTCCTGGATGACATCGGCGAGCTTCCGCTCGTCGTGGCTGCGTGCCTCGGCGGCGAACCAGCAGTGCTCAGGGACGATGTTCCTTGCGGTTCCGCCCCGAACCTCGCCCACGTTGGCCGAGGTCTCGTCGTCGAGCCGGCCGAGGCGCAGGTCGGCGATCGCACGCGCCGCAGCCGCAATCGCCGATCGGCCCTCCTCCGGGTACATGCCTGCATGGGCGGCGCGACCGTGGAAGCGAACGTCGATCCTGTTCTGGAACGGCGCCCCGAGGATCACCTCGCCAATCGGACCCGCATGGTCGTAGACGTAGCCGAGCCGGGCGTCCAAGCGGGATTGGTCGAAGGCGGCCGCGCCGACGAGCCCGACCTCTTCCTTCGGCGTGAACAGCAGCTCGACGCCGGCATGTGCCCTCTCCTCCTCGACCAGCCGCGCCGTCGCCTCGAGCATGGCCGCGACGGCGGACTTGTCGTCCGCGCCGAGGATCGTCCCGGCGGCGTTGCGCACGAAGCCGTCCTCTCCGACGACGGGCTCGATCGCCGCCTCCGGCAACACCGTGTCGAGATGTGCACAGAAGAAGAGCGGCGCACCGGCTCCGTCGTTTCGTGGCTCGAGCCGGCAAAGGATGTTGCCGATCGTCGAGCCGATCCGCCCCCCGGCATCGTCCTCGTCCGCCTCGAGCCCGAGCGCGCGCAGGTAGTCGACTACGCGGTCGGCGACGGCCCGCTCCTCCCCCGGGGGGCTCGGGAGCGCGGCCAGCTCGAGGAAGAGCGAGAGCGCGTCGGGTGCCCAGCTCGGGCGCGGCATTAGGCGATCGTAGTCGCGCGCGTTAGATTGGTCGTATGACTGCCTCCGAGCCTCTCGTCCAGAGCGTCCTGCTCGGAGACGCGGTCGAGCACGCGCCCGTCGCCATCCTGGTCGCCGACGAGGAGATGCGCTACGTGGCAGCCAACCTCACGGCCTGCGAACTGCTCGGATACTCGCGCGAGGAGCTGCTCCGGCTGCGCGTGACCGATGTCGCGCGCCACGAGGACGCACGGGGCGACTTCGAGGCGATGATCGCACAAGGTGAGCTGACGGGCAGGACCACGGTTGTGCTCAAGGACGGGACCACGCTCAACCTGCGCCACCGCTCGAGCGAGACCACGATCGGCGGCCTTCCCTACTACGTCGCGATTCTCTGGCCGGACGCCTAGCCTGAGGCAGCGACCGCGGCGCCGGCGCGCTCGCGGGAGCGCTCGAAGACCGCGCCGACAAAGTCACGGAAGAGCGGCGCGGGCCGCGTCGGACGCGACTTGAACTCCGGGTGGAACTGGCTGGCGACGAACCACGGGTGGTCTCGGAGCTCGACGATCTCGACGAGCCGGCCTTCCTGAAACGTCCCTGAGATCACGAGGCCGGCGTCGACCAGTTGTTGGCGGTACTGGTTGTTGACCTCGTAGCGGTGCCGGTGGCGCTCGTGGATGACGAGCTCGTTGTAGGCGCCGAGCGCCTGGGTTCCCTCGGCGAGCTCGACCGCCTGCGCCCCGAGGCGCATGGTGCCGCCGAGATCCTCGATCTCCTTTTGCTCGGGGAGCAGGTCGATCACCGGATACGGCGTCTCGGGATCCATCTCGGTCGAGTTGGCGCCGTCGAGCCCGACCGCGTGGCGTGCGAACTCGGAGACGGCGACGTGCATTCCGAGGCAGATTCCCAGGTACGGGATCCCGCGCTCGCGCGCGACCCGGCAGGCGAGGATCTTGCCCTCCCAGCCGCGCGACCCGAAGCCGCCCGGAACGAGGACGCCGTCGACCTGCTCGAGCTCGGCCTGGGCCTCCTCGAGAGACATGCCCTCGGCGTCGAACCAGCGGACACGCACGGAGCAGCCGTGGTGGACGCCCGCGTGCTTGAGCGCCTCGTGCACCGACAGGTAGGCGTCGTGGAGCTTCACGTACTTGCCCACGAGCGCGATCTCGACCTCGCCGGCGCGCTCGGCCCGGATTCGCTCGGTCAGCTCGAGCCACTCACCGAGCTCCGCCTCGCCGGGCGGCAGGCCGAGCTTCTCGCATACCAGCGCGTCGAAGCCTTCGGCCTGGAGGGCCGAGGGGACGAGGTAGAGATCGGAGACGTCGTGGTTCGCGATCACCTCGCGCGGGTCGAGGTCGGCGAAGAGCGCGATCTTCTCGCGGATGTCGTCCGAGATCGGGTCGCGCGAGCGCGCGACGACGATGTCCGGGTGGACGCCGATCCGTCGCAGCTCGTTGACGGAGTGCTGGGTGGGCTTGGTCTTCAGCTCGCCGGCGGTCTCGATGAACGGGACGAGCGTGACGTGGACGTAGCACACGTTCTCGGGTCCGACCTGCCGCCGGAACTGGCGGATCGCCTCGAGGAAGGGCAGCGACTCGATGTCGCCCACGGTGCCGCCGATCTCGGTGACGACGACGTCGGAGTCGCTTGCGTCCGTCGCGCTGCGGATCCGCTCCTTGATCTCGTTGGTGATGTGGGGGATCACCTGCACCGTCGAGCCGAGGTACTCGCCCTTGCGCTCCTTGCGGATCACGCGGTCCCAGATGGCGCCGGCCGTGTGGTTGGCGTTGCGCGAGAGGTTCTCGTCGATGAAGCGCTCGTAGTGACCGATGTCGAGGTCGGTCTCGGCGCCGTCCTCCGTGACGTAGACCTCGCCGTGCTGGAAGGGGCTCATGGTGCCGGGATCGACGTTGATGTACGGGTCGAACTTCTGCACCTGCACCTTCAGTCCGCGCGCCTTCAGCAAGCGACCGAGCGACGCTGCCGTGATGCCCTTCCCCAGCGAGGAGACGACTCCGCCCGTGACGAAGACGTACTTCGGCGGGCGCCTGGCCACTAGCTCGGCCGCCCGAGCCGGTCGAGCTGCGAAAGACCCGGCGTGCGCTCGATCAACTCCCCGAGGGAGCGGAGCTCGCCGATGATGGTGAGACCTGCGAGCGCCGCAATCGCAAGCCGTTGACCCCGAGCCGTGAACGTCGTCACGGACCCATAACCTAGCACGGCCCCAAGGGCATTCGACCCGGCGTCTCCGAGCATCGTCATCTCGCGGAGATCGTACGGAGCAAGCAGGACGGCAATCGAACCGTAGGCTCGGGCGGGGCCGCGCACGAGAAGCGCGCAGGCGGCGAAGGCCTTCAGCGCCCGGCCCGACCGGGTGTCGAGCTGGTTGAGCGCGTTCGCCGAGAGCGCCACGAGCAACGCTCCGCGCAGCGAGCGGGTCGTCGCCAGCGCGACCGCGGGAATCCCCACCGCCTTGAGCACGCCGGTGGTCCCGCCCGAGCGAAGATGCGCGCGGAAGCCACGTTCGGGGCCGCTCCAGAGATCGTCGGCGAGACCGAGCGCTGCGATTCCGGCCGCGCCGAGGCGAACGCGCCAAGGCGCCCGAAAGCCGCCCAACACCACGAGCGCGCCAACGAGCGGCAAGCGGAGGCCACGGTGGTTGAGCGCGGTCGGGCCGCAGGCGAGGACGGCCTCCACCAGCTGGCGTCCACGGTGGAGAAACCCTGCCGAGTCGCGCCCGGTCGCGCGGTGACGCAGGGGAAGCTGGAGCTCCTGAACCTCGAGCCCGGCTCGAACCGCGTCGATCGTCATCCGGACTTCGCAGCCGAACCCCGGGGCGAGGGGGAAGCAGGCCTCGCGGGCGGCCGACGAGAGGGCACGCTGGCCCGAGAGCGGCTCGCGGGCGCGGAAGCCGCTTCGGGCGCGGACGAGCAGCCGAGCAATGCGCTTGGCGATCCCGAGACCGCCTCCCTGCCTCTCGGCAAAGGCGGCCACCGCGAGATCGGCGGGCTCCTCGACCAGCAGCGTGAGGTCGCCGTCGAGGTCGGCATCGACGAGCAGGAGCCTCCCGGGTGCGGCCTCGCGCTCGGCGAGCGTCAACGCCTGACCCTTCCCGAGTCGCGGCAGCGAGACGACGCGTGCGCCCGCGAGCCGGGCCGCCGCGGCGGTGCCGTCGCGAGAGCCGTCGTCGGCGACGATGATCGTCGCATCGGGGAAGGCGCCGCTCAGGGCTCTCACCGTCCGCTCGATGCGAGCCTCCTCGTCCCGTGCAGCGACGAGGATCGTGAACGGGTCAGCCACCCGAGGCAGCGATGCCCTGGAGCGCCGGGAGGAAGTCGTCGGCGGACTGCTTCAAGCCGTACTGCCCCGCTGGAGCGCCGGCAAGCAGGAGCGCGAGTGAGAGGCGGCCCGCGGGTGTGTCGACGTCGTCTACTGAGGAGAGTCCCGCCTGCCGGTAGATCGAGACGGCCGAGGGGCGTGTGTCGCTCGCCTCGACCCCGACCGCCGGGACGCCGGCAGAACCGAGTCCCGAGTAGAGGCCCTGCAGGAAGCGGCTCGTTCCGTCTCGTTGAGGGGAGGCGGTGCGCACGACGATCACTCCGTCGGCCGGGTCCTTGCTCCCCCCGGCCTGCTGCTCGACGAGCGCATCGGTGAAGACGTTCCAGAGCGGCGTGTCGCCTCCGACCATCAACTCGCCGCCGAGCGCCCGACCCAGGGCTTCGAGACGGCCCGGTCCAGCAAAGTGACCGGCGTCGGGGTGTGAGGCGAGCAACTTGTCGATCTGCTGCGCGTCGACCGGAACCTTGATGGCTCGGAGTCGAAGCTGCTGCCCGCCGGCGTCGATCAACGTCCTGTTCACGGCCGAAGGGACACCGCCGTTCACGGAGCCCACGTAGACGACGGCCACATGCTTACCCCGCAGCCGGTTGCGTACGAGCGCCGGGTAGGTCTGGTTGATGAAGCTCCGGGCTGCGTCCTGCTCCCGGTTGACGTTGCCGGCCCGCTTGGC
This sequence comes from Gaiellaceae bacterium, assembly GCA_036265535.1. Taxonomy (GTDB): domain Bacteria; phylum Actinomycetota; class Thermoleophilia; order Gaiellales; family Gaiellaceae; genus AC-32. The sequence goes on from DATAOV010000069.1 coordinate 22,088, forward strand.
GTTCTGATCCAGCTGCTTCTGCAGATTCGCTACGCGTTGCTCGAGCAGCGAGGTTTTCCCTTTTTCGACCGGATTCGAGATCCCGACCCCGACGAGGATGCCGATGATCAGGGCGAGGAAGACGGCCGCCAGCGAAGCGACGTGGTACCGAAGATCGAACATCTCAGAGCTCCGCGGCAGTCTGGCACAGCGCGTACAGCCGGTTGAGCGCGTCCCGCGGCAGGGAGCGCCGCAGGCCCACGAGAAACGGGCCGCTGACGGTGAGCTCGACGTTCGTGCGGTCGTCGCCGGCGCTCCCGAGGGTCAGCTCGACGTCGATCCGCTCGCTGGTCATGTGCCAGGCGACGCGGGTCGGGGGCTCGACGGCCATGACCACGAGTGTGCCCGTCATGTCGGGGCGGCGGATCAGGCTCGGGCGCATCCCGCCGTGAAGCGTCCAGCGCGCACCCGGCGCGAGGCCTCGGCGGTCCGGCTGGACCCCGCCGACGCCGGGCCACCAGTCCGAGAGGTGGTGCGGCTCGGCGAGAAAGCGCCACACGTCCTCGCGCGGGGCGAGCAGCTGCCGGGAGGCGGAATAGGTGGGCATGGCGGGCGAAGTGTTGCTGTTTCGACACGGTTCAGCGCGCCACGTGCGCGCATGTCCGCCGTACGATCGACTCGGGGAGGAGGTTGGGGCTACCGGCGCGGGGACATGGCGGAAACGGCCGTGCCCGCGGGGTGGTCAGCCGAGGCCGAGGAGCTCCCGGATCCGATCGCTCAGAAGCCCGATGAAGTGACGGAGACCCGGCGAGGCGACGATCGCGACCACGACCGCGCCGAGCCCGGCGACCGCGAAGGCCACCAACGGCCACAGCCCGACCTGACGGCTGACCAGCCGAGAGACGCCCTTCGCATCGATGAGGATCTCCCCCACCTTCAGGCGCGTGACGAACGTCGACGACATCCCGGCACGATCGCGCTCGAGGAACTCGATCAGGTTGAAGTGGGTGCCCACGGCCACGATCAGCTCGGCGCCCTTTTCATAGGCGAGCAGCAGCGCGATGTCCTCGCTGATCCCGGGAGCCGAGACTGTCGAGTAATCCAGGCCCAATTGCTCCAGCCGCGGCGCGCCCGGAGCCACCCCGTCGCGGTACGCGTGGACGATCAGCTGCGCGCCGCACCGAAGCGCCGAGTCCGAGACGGAATCCATGTCGCCGACGATCACGTGCGGCTTCATGCCGGCCGCGAGCAGCGCATCGGCGCCACCGTCGACGCCTACGATGACCGGCTTGAAGTCGCGCACGTACGGACGGACGATCGCCAGGTCGCGCTTGTACCCGGGGCCCCGCGCCACGACGAGCGCGTGACGCTCGCGGAACCTGATCTCCAGCGACGGGAAGTCGACTCCTTCCGCGAGCAGGCGCCCCTCGTCGCGTAGGTACCGAAGCGTGTTCTCGGCAAAGCCCTCGAGTGCTTCCGTCACCCGGCCGCGCTGCTCCGTCAACGCCCGCCCTAGCTCGTTCGCGTCGGGTGCATGGCCGTTGGCGAGACACGTTCCGTTGCGGAAGAGGCTGGCCCCGCGAACCGTCACGTCCTCGCCGTCGCTGACTTGGTCGAAGAGCGTCGCACCCGGCGCATCGATCAACCGCACCCCGCCCCGAACGAGAAGCAGCGGGCCCGGATTCGGGAAGCGCCCGCTTTGTGAATGCGAGACATTGACGACGACCCGAACTCCCGAGTCGAGCAGCTCCTCCGCGGTCACGCGATCGAGATCCTCGTGGTCGATGATCGCCACGTCGTCCGGGCCGAGGCGGCCCACCAGGTTCTTGGTACGCCGTCCCAGCCTCGCCCGCCCGGTGAACTCGACGAAGCTCATTGCTCCTGGACCGCCGAGATGAACTGCTCGCCGCCGAGCATCCGACGCAGCTCTTCTCGGCGATCGTTGTCCTCGAGTGCCTGGATGGTGGTGTGCGTCGGGTCGCCCGCCACCTTTTCGACCCGAAAGTGACGGTCGGCGAGCGTGGCGATCTGAGGCAAGTGGGTGATCGTGACCACCTGTGCTCGGCGGGCGAGCCGGCGCAGCGTCTCCCCGACCGCATGGGCGGTCTGACCGCCGATCCCGGCATCGATCTCGTCGAACACCATCGTCTCGCCGCCGCCGACGGCCGCGATGGCGAGGGCGATGCGCGACAGCTCTCCGCCAGAGGCGGTCTCCGCCGCGGGAGCGAACGGAAGCCCAGGGTTCGGTCTGATCAGGAACGCCGCCTCGTCGGCTCCTGAGGCCGTCGGGTCGCGCTCGCGCAGCTCCACCCGAAACTCCCCCTCTCCCAACCCGATCCCGCGGAGCTCCTCGGCGACGGCGTTCGCGAACGGCTCCGTGGCGGTCTCCCTTGCGACGCGTAGCTCCGACGCCAGCGCACTAACCCGCGCTTCCGCCTGCGCGAGGGCTCGGGCTGCGGCAACCAGAGGATCGGCGCCTCCGGCAACCACTTCGAGCTCGGCACGGGCCTCGGCTCCCCGTGCCAAGAGCTCGTCATAGCTGGCACAGCGGAAGCGGCGCTTCGCCGCGGCGATTCGCTCCAGCTCCGATTCGATCTGCTCGAGACGGTCAGGTTCGGCCTCTAGGGAGGCAAGGAACGCTCGTAGCTCCGACGCTGCTTCTCGTAGCCGAAGCTCGGTGTCGCGAAGCTCGTTGCCGGCACGCTCGAGCTCAGGAGCGAGCCGCTCGAGTGGTGCGAGTGCGCGTTCCGCGAGGGCGATGAGGCCGGATGCTCCCTCGCCTTCCTCCGGGGCGAGTGCCTCGCCTGCCGCGGCGACTCCCTGCGCGAGCTCGGTGACGTGCCGGAGCCGCTCGCGCTCCGCGCGCAGCGTCTCCTCGGCGCCGGGCTCCAGCCCCTCGGTGTCGTCGGCCAGTGCTCGAAGCTCCGTGAGGCGCGACTCGGCCGCTGCTGCTCCCTGCTCGAGCTCGGCGTGCCGGCGTCGTGCCGCTGCGAGCTCGCGCCAGGCCAGGCGTAGCTCGGCGCGGCGACGCTGCTGATCCTCGCCGGCAAAGGCATCGAGCACGTCAAGCTGGTAGGAGGGGCGTGCGAGGCGACGCTGCTCGAATTGTCCGGACATCGCGATCAGCCGCTCCGCCGCACGGGCGAGATCCTCCCGCGCCGCGCTCCGTCCCCACGCGTATGCACGCGTGCGGCCGTCGCCGAATACGCGTCGTGCGAGCACCAGGCCTTCCTCGTCCTCCGGGCGCAGCTCGGCCAGCGCAGCGAGCTCTTCGTCTTCGAAAAAGCCCGGCGGGGGGTCCAGCTCGGCCTCGACGTAGGCCTCGGTTCCGTCCGGGCCGACGTAGGCTGCATCGCCGCGGGCCCCGAGCAGGAGGCCGATCGCCTGCGCGAGGATCGTCTTGCCCGCACCCGTCTCGCCCGTGATCGCATTGAGGCCTGGAGGGAAGGTGAGATCGGCCTCGCGGATCAAGACCAGGTTCTCGATGCGGAGGCGCCGTAGCACGGCCTGGATGCTACGTCTGCTAGGCCCGCGGGGCGACCCGCCGAACCGGACGGTGCCGGCCGGAGCCGTATCTGTTCACGCGCGCCCCCGGGGTGGGTGGGGGTTTGGGACGGTACCGACCTCGGCGCACGCGTGTGTGACCGGATCGTGCCGGAAGCGTGACGATTCAGGACGCGAAGATCCGTCGGTACCGGCTGAAAAACGTGCTCTCCGGGAGCGTCGCCAGGAGACTGCGCTCGTCCGAGAGCCGTGCGATGACCCGATCTCCGGGCTGGAGCTCGTGGACTGGGTGACCGTCGGCGAGCACGGTTGCGGCGACCTCCTCGGTCCGGTTTTCGACCGTGAGGTCGAGTCCACGCGGAACGACCATCGGCCTCGCGTGCAGTGAGTGCGGGGCGACGAAGTTGATCGCCATCGCGTCAAGACCCCACACGAGCACGGGCCCGCCGTTCGAGAGGTTGTAGGCGGTCGAGCCGGAGGGCGTGCTGCAGATCAGGCCGTCACATGGCAGCTGCCCGAGGTCTTCGCCGCCGATCGCCCAGGCCAGCTCGATCATGCGCCCGATCGTCGAGCTCGTGACCACCACGTCGTTCACGGCCGTCCACCGCCCACCGTCGCCCTCCGCCTCGACGGCCGGGAGCTCGACGACCCCGTACTCACCCGAGAACACGCGACCCAGTCCCTCTTCGAGCTCGTCGCGGCCGACCGAGGCGAGGAAGCCCACTCGACCCAGGTTGACGCCGATCACCGGCACCGCGGTGCCGACGAAGCGCTTCAACGCTCGGAGCATCGTCCCGTCTCCGCCGAGCACGACGGCGAGGTCGGCCGTCGTCGAGCCACCGTCGTCGCTTCCCAGTCCGTGCTTCTCGAGCTCGTCGTCGGCGAGCAACAACTCGACGCCTCGCTCCTCCGCCAGCGCTTGCAGGCGCGCGAGTGCGTCACCGCTCGTCTCCGGCTTCCCATGCGTGATGACGGCCACCCGTTTGACCTCAGCGCGTCGCGTCGTCGATCCACCTTTCGAGCTCATCGGGAATCTCCGGCTGTCGGCAATGGACGAGGTGAAGGAAGAACTCGCGGTTTCCCTTCGGGCCGGGCAGCCCGGAGTCTACGACGCCTGCGACCTGGGCCTGCCACTCGGCCGCGGCTTCGGCCACTTCCTGCAGCACACGGCGGCGGACCACACGATCGCGGACGACACCACGCCGGGCCTCTCCACGGACGGACTCGAACTGGGGCTTGACGAGCGCAACCGCTTCCCAGCCGGGCGCTGCGAGCTCGAGCGCGGCCGGGAGCGCCTTGCGCACGCTGACGAACGAGACGTCGCAGACCACCAGCGACGGCGCAAACGGCAACTCCCGCAGCTCACGCACGTTGACGCGCTCGAGCACTGTCACGCGTGGGTCATTGCGAATCCGCGGATGAAGTTGCCCGTAGCCCACGTCGAGCGCGACCACGCGCGCCGCGCCACGTTGGAGCAACACATCCGTGAACCCACCGGTCGAGGCCCCGACGTCGAGCGCGTCCCGCCCGGTCGGATCGACGCCGAACCTCTCGAGCGCGTGCGCGAGCTTCTCGCCCCCGCGGGAGACGAACCGCGCAGACTCGGTGACCTCAAGCTCGACCGACTCGTCCACCTGCTGGCCTGCCTTGTCGTAGCCCGGAACCCGGCCGGCGAGGACAAGCGCCTGCGCCTGAGACCGACTCTCCGCGAGGCCCCGCTCCACGAGCAGCACGTCCAGCCGCTTCTTCACGTGCCTACGAGGTGCGCGCAGCGAGACCGGAGACGATTCCCGCGAGGACAGAGGTGTCGCCGGGAACCTCCGCAAGCCGGGCCTGTGCCCGCTCGGCTGCTTCGTCGGCGAGCGACCTCGCCCCCTCCGGCCCGTGCTCGATCAGGTAGCCGTCCTCGTCGAGGATGTCGTCGACGATCTGAAAAAGCAGCCCGATCTCGTCGGCAAAGGCCCGCCAAGGCGCCTGCTCTCGCTCCGGCACCTCCGCAACCCACAGCGCGCACGCAACCGCGGCCGAGAACAGGCACCCGGTCTTGAGCCGGTGCAACGAGGCGAGGTCGGTCTGGGCGCCGGTGACGTCGAGGTACTGGCCGCCGATCATCCCCAACGTTGCCTGCACTAGCTCGCGCGCGACCGCAGGCGACGGGTACGAGAGCGCGAGTCGCACTGCCTCGGCGAGCAGCGCGTCTCCCGCGAGAATCGCGACCGCCTCGCCGTACGCGGCCCAGGTGCTCGGCCGGCCGCGTCGTAGCTCGTCGTCGTCGAGCGCCGGGAGGTCGTCGTGGACGAGTGAGAAGTTGTGCACGAGCTCCAGGGCCGCCGCGGCCGGCAACGCTGCCTCGGCCTCCGCCCCTGCCGCCTCGGCGGTCGCGAGGCAGAGCACGGGGCGCACGCGCTTCCCGCCGCCCGCCAGCGAGTGACGCATCGACTCCTCGAGCCCACCGAGCTCGGGCGTCAACGCGAGCTCGGCGAGGTACGACTCGACGAGCTGGCGAAGCTCCTCGGGAGGGCTCACGACTCGGCCTCCCGCTTCGCCGCCTGGAGCTGGGCCTCGACCTGCTTCGCGATCTCCGCCAGCTCGGACAGGATCTCGACCGCCTCGTCGGGATCCTTCGTCTCCTCGAGCCTGGCCCGGGTGCGCTCGAGCCGGTCGAGCAGCTCCTCGGCGCTCTTCAGACGCTCCTCGGCCCCGCTCACGCGTGTGCCTCCTTCTCGATGCGCCCGAGTATGCCGTTCACGAGCCTCCCAGCGTCCTCGGACGAATAGCGCTTGGCCAGGGCGACCGCCTCGTTGATCGCTACCTCGACGGGCGTGTCGCCTTCGTCGAGCTCGAGGATCGCCATGCGGAGGATGTTGCGCTCGAGCGCCCCCAGGCGATCGGCCGTCCAGTCGTCCGAGGCCTCCGTGATGCGCCGGTCGAGCTCTTCGTGCCGCTCGACGACGGACTCCGCGACCGAGCGCGCGTACGGGTCGACCTCGCCCTCGAAGAGGGACGCGAGCTCCTGTCCGGTCACGTCCCACTGGTAGAGGAGCACGAGCGCGGTTCGCCGGGCTGCCCGCCGCCCGGCCACTAGGCGATCTCCGCGACTGTGACGTCGACGCGCTCGACCTCGAGGCCCGAGGTCGCGGCGACGGCGTTCGCAACGCGCTCCTGCACGGCCCGCGCGAGCTCCGGCACGGGCACGCCCTGCTCGATCACGAGCTCGAAGGACACCGAAGCCAGGCCCGCTTGGTGGGCGACATCGACCGAGCGCCTCGGCCGGCGTACCCGCGCGCCCTCGACGCTCTCGGCCGCGTGCACCACCACACGGTCGAGCGCGATCGCCGTGACCGTGATCGTCCCTGCCTTTCCGCGCAGGACGAGCGGCTCGGTCACGAACCGGCGAGCGCCGGGAGCCGCGCGCTCGCCTCCGCCAGGTAACCCGTCGAGTAGTGCCCGCTGGAGAACTCCTCGCTGCGGAGGATGTCGATCGCGAGCTCGCGCGTGGTCGGCACGCCTTCGACCTGGAGCTCACCCAGCGCCCGGAGTGCCCGCGCGATCGCCTCCGGCCGGGTCTCGTCCCAGACGATCAGCTTGCCCAGCAGAGAGTCGTAGTGGGGCGACACCTCCGCCCCGTCCTCGATGTAGGTGTCCAGTCGCACTCCCGGCCCGAGCGGAGCCCGCAGCCGGGAGATCCGTCCCGGCGCCGGAGCGAAGTCGTGAGCCGGGTCCTCGGCGTTGACCCGAACCTCGAGCGCATGCCCGCGGCGCTCGGCCCGACCGGTGCGGGCGAGCGGCTCGCCGGCCGCGATTCGGAGCTGCTCGCGCACGAGATCGATCCCCGTCACCATCTCCGTCACGGGGTGCTCGACCTGGAGCCGGGCGTTCAGCTCGATGAAATAGAACGAGCGGTTGGGGCCGAGAAGGAACTCGAAGGTGCCGGCGTTGCGGTAGTCGATCGTGTGGCAGGCACGCTCGGCCGCGGCCTCCATCGCCTCGCGCGTGTCCTCGTCCAGCGCTGGCGATGGCGACTCCTCGATGAGCTTCTGGTGACGCCGCTGGATCGAGCACTCGCGCTCGCCGAGCGTGAGGACGCCGCCCCGGCCGTCGGCGAGCACCTGGATCTCGACGTGCCGCGCAGGCGCGATGACCTTCTCCAGGTAGAGGCTTCCGTCGCCGAAGGCCGCCTCCGCCTCGAGTGCCGCGGTGCTGTAGGCCGAGTCGAGCTCGTCGGGCCCCTGCACGAGACGCATGCCCTTCCCGCCGCCGCCTGCCGTCGCCTTCAGCAGCACCGGGTAGCCCACGCCGTCCGCCGCTTCGCGGGCGTCGTCCAGGCCGGTCGCGCCCTCGGTGCCAGGCACGAGCGGAACGTCGGCGGCCTTCAACTCCGCCTTGGCCTGCACCTTGTCACCCATGCGCGCCATCACGTCCGCGCTCGGGCCGACGAAGACGAGGTCGTTGTCCGCGCAGGCCTCGACGAAGGCCGGGTTCTCCGCCAGGAAGCCCCAGCCTGGGTGGACGGCCTCGCAGCCGGTCGTCGTCGCGGCGGCGATCAGCGACGGAATCCGCAAGTAGCTCTCGCTTGCCTGTGGCGGGCCGAGGCAGATCGCGCGGTCGGCGAGCCGGACGTGGAGCGAGTCCCGATCCGCGGTCGAGTACACGGCCACGGCCTCGATGTCGCTCTCGTGCAGCGCGCGGATGACGCGCACGGCGACCTCCCCGCGGTTGGCGACCAAGACGCGCCTGAACATGCCTAGAGCGCGTCGAGCGGCGGTGACCCGACCGGCTCGAGCTCGAACAGCAACTGACCGAACTCGACGGGCTCCGCGTTGCCGACGTGGATCGCGTGCACGATGCCGGGGCTGTCCGCCTTGATCTCGTTCATCAGCTTCATGGCCTCCAGGATGCAGAGAGTCTGACCCGCGGCAACCGTCTCGCCCTTCTCGACGAAGGGCGGAGCGCCGGGCTGGGGAGCGCGGTAGAAGACGCCGACCATCGGCGCCTCGACCCGGACGAAGCCGTCGGCCTCCGGGACCGGCATCGGGTCGCCTTCGGGGTCGAGCTGAGGAACGCCGGCGGCGAGCTGCGGCTCGAGCTGCTCAGGTGTCCGCCGCACCGAGACCCGCATCCCCGACTCCTCGATCGTCACCTCGCCGACGCCCGACTCTTGGACGATGCGCACGATCTCCCGGATCCGCTCGGCCCGCGCCTGATCGACACCGCTCGCGGCCAGGGTCTCGTCGCCGCCTGCCCGGCTGCGGATCGACTGCAGCAGCGGCTCGGCCTCCTCGCCGAAGAGCGCGAGCAGAAGCAGTTCCTCCTCGCTCGAGGCAAGTCCCTGCGCGTCGGCCTTGATCGTCTCCAGCTCGGGCGGCGGATCCTCCTCGGGAACGCCCTCCGTGACGAGCCCCACGGCGCGCTTGACGGCGGCGTCGATCGGGCCCGGTGGGTTGCCGTAGCGGCCGACCAGCAGGGCTTGGAGCTCGTCCACGACGGTCTGGTAGCGGGCGGCCGAGAGCACGTGCAGGAGCGCCTGCGAGCCGAGGATCTGGCCGATCGGCGCCGCGAGCGGCGGCCAGCCCACTTCCTCCCGGATGCGGGCCAGCTCCTCGAGCACCTCGTCGAGCCTGTCTCTGGCGGCCAGCGCGCGCAGGTGGGCATCAAGGGCGGCCACGAGGCCCGGCGGCACCCGGTGCTCGGCCGCGCGCACCGCGATTCGCGGAGCGAGCGGGGTGACCGGCTCGTCGCCGATGTGCTCGTCCACGAGCTCCGAGGCGCGCCAGACCGCGTCGACGTCGACGCCGGTGTCCAGGCCCAGCCCGGCCAGCGCCGAGGCCATCGCCTCGCCCGAGACCCGGTAGACCGTGAGCGCAACCGGGTAGACGGCGCAGGCGATCAGATCGGCGCCGCCGCGCGCGGCCTCGAGCCCGGACGACATCGCGTTCCCTCCGGCACCCTGGCAGTACAGCCCCACCGGCAGCCCGCTGATCTCGGCAAGCGCGGCAGAGAGCTCCCGGGCGCGATGCGGCTGCAGCGCGCCCGAAGGATCGTGCAGCAACACGCGCGAGGCACCTAGCTCCGGCAGCTTGCGTGCCTGCTCGACGAGCGCCTCGGTCTCGCCGGTGTAGCCGGAGCCGTAGACCAGCCCGGCGTCGAACTCCTTGCCCGCATCGGTGATTGCCTCACCCGCCTCGCGGAGGTTCTCCACGTCGTTGAGCGGGTCGTGGAGCCTGAAGACCTCGATGCCGCTCTCGGCGGCGGAAGCGACGAAGCGGCGGACGAAGTCGCCTCCGACGGGCCGCGAGCCGACGAGGAAGCGTCCGCGCAGCGCCATCGCGAGCGGCGTCTTCGTCCGCTCGTTCAGCGCCCGGATCCGCTCCCACGGGCTTTCGACGCCGCGGCGCACCGCGGTGTCGAAGACCCCCCCTCCCGAGACTTCGAGGTACGCGAAACCGGCTTCGTCGAGCACCTCGGCGAGGCGGAGGAGCTCCGCCGTCGGCATTCGCCCGGCGAGCGGCTCCTGGCCGAGCAGGCGAATGGTCGTGTCGACGAGGACAGGCACGCGGGGAGCCTAGCGCTGCTACGCGCGCGAGATGTAGCGGCCTTCGCGCGGGTCGACCTTGATCCGGTCGCCCACGTTCACGAACAGCGGGACCTGCACGACGGCGCCCGTCTGCAGCGTCGCCGGCTTGGTCACGTTCGAGACGGTGTCGCCGCGGACGCCCGGCTCCGTCTCGGCCACCGCGACCTCGACCGAGCCCGGCATCTGCACGCCGGCCGGCTTTCCGTCGACCCAGAGCATCTGCACCGAGCTCGACGGCTCCAGATAGGGCAGTGCGTCCGAGACCGAGTCCTGCGTCAGCGAGAACTGCTCGTAGGTCCCCGTGTCCATGAACACGACCTCGTCACCGGCGTCGTAGAGGTACTGAACCTCCTTGACCTCGGTGTGCACGCGCGGGAACTTCTCGCCGGCGCGGAACGTCTTGTCCACCACCGCACCCGAGTCGAGATTCCGCAACCGCGAGCGCACGAAGGCGCCGCCCTTGCCCGGCTTGACGTGCTGGAACTCGAGGATGCGCCACACCGCTCCCTCGAGCTGAATGTGCATCCCGTTCCGGAACTGGTTGGTGCTGACGGTCTCCGCCACCGGCGGCGGAGTCTAGTCGACGCTCACCAGGTCTTTCGTGAAGCCGGTCGTGATCTCCGGCCCGTCCTTGCCGACGATCACGAGATCCTCGATCCGGATGCCACCGAGCCCTTCGAGGTAGATCCCCGGCTCGACCGTGACGACGTTTGCGGCGGCGAGTGTGTCGCCGGACTCCTTCGCCAGCCTGGGCGCCTCGTGCACGTCGAGGCCGACGCCGTGCCCCAGGCCGTGGCCGAACGCCTCGCCGAAGCCGGCCTCGTCGATCACCTGGCGAGCTGCACCGTCCGCCTCCACGCCGGTCGCACCGGCGCGGACCGCGCCGAGCCCGGCGAGCTGGGCCTCGAGGCACACCGCATAGGCCTCCTGCAGCCGCTCCGGGAGCGATCCCGTTGCGAACGTGCGCGTGCAGTCGGAGCAGTAGCCGTCCAGCCTGGCTCCCGAATCGACCACGATCGTCTCTCCAGCGCCGATCTTCCGGTCGCTCGGGCGAGCGTGGGGCCGAGCGCTGTTGGGGCCCGACGCGACGATCGTCTCGAAGGCTGGCGCCTCGGCTCCGAGCTCGTGGAAGAGCTCGTCCAGGCGCCACGCGAGCTCGCGTTCCGTTCGTCCGACGAAGCGCTCTTCTGCGAAACGCGCGTACGCCTCGCTCGTCAGCGCCGCAGCCCTGCGAACGGCCTCGAGCTCCGCGTCGTCCTTGACCGCCCGCAGCTCCTCGACGAGACCGCGACGAGGCACGGGCTCGATTGCCCCCGCCGAGAGCGTCTCCCAGCGGCCGAAGGTCAGGTCGTCGGCCTCGAATCCGATTCGGCCCTCCAGCAGCTCACCGAGCGCCGCGTAGAGTGACCGCTTCGTCTCGACGAACTCCACTCCCTCGACCGAGCGGCCGAGCTCCGCATAGCGGAAGTCGCTGAACAGCCGTACGCGGTCGGGCTCGACCACGAGCGCCGCGTTCGAGCTCTCGAAGCCGACGAGGTAGCGCACGTTGAGGAGATTCGAGACGAGCAGCGGCTCTTCCAGGCTCGCCTGCAGGCGCTCGAGGCGAGTCATGCCGGCTGCTCCGCCAGGAATTCCAAGGCCTCACGGTACCCCTCTGGGCCCTTGCCGAGGATGCGGCACGTGGCGACGTCGGCGATCACCGAGTGGCGGCGCCACTCCTCGCGCTCGTCGATGTTCGACAGGTGCACCTCAACCACCGGCGCCTCGAACAGCTCGAGCGCGTCGCGGATCGCGTAGCTGTAGTGCGTCCAGGCACCCGGGTTGACGACGACGCCGCCTGCCCAGTCGAACGCGTCGTGGCACCAGCCGACGTACTCACCCTCGCTGTTCGTCTGCCGGCACTCGGCCTGGAGCTCGAGCTCGAGCGCCCAGCCGTAGATGCGCGTCTCGAGTTGGTTCAGGCTGATCCCGCCGTACAGCTCCGGATCGCGCCGGTGGAGCACGTCGAGGTTGACGCCGTTCAGGACTGCCACGCGCACGCCGTGACTCTAGTCGGCGATCAGCTCGTCGAGAGCGGCGCGGACGCGGTCTGGCGGCAGCTCGACGCCGGTGACCGGCTTCCCCGGCGCCTCGAGCAAGACGAGCCGCGGGCGTCCGTCGCGCGCCTTCTTGTCACGCGCCAGAGCCGCCCACGCAGCCTCGCGGTCGACGCGGGCGGGCTCTGGCGAGAGCACGTCCTCGACCGCCGTGGTCTCGAGGCCGGACAGGCGCAGCGCCGCCAGGAGGCCGAGCGCGACTGCCTCGCCGTGGCTCAGTCGCTCGTACCCCGCGGCCGCTTCGAGCGCGTGGGCGAACGTGTGGCCGAGGTTGAGGATCGCCCGCTCTCCGCGCTCGTGCGGGTCGCGCAGGCAGACGGCCGTCTTGAAGGCCGCGCAACGCCTCACGAGCTGGAGCGGCGGCAGCTCCCACAGCGGCTCGTTCGCCAGCAGCCCGGTCTTGACCACCTCGGCCAGGCCCGCGCGCCGCTCGCGCTCCGGCAGCGTCTCCAGCAGCGACGGATCGATCACGGTTCGCACGGGCCAGTGAAACGCACCGATCAGGTTCTTGCCCTCGCGCAGGTTGACCGCGGTCTTGCCGCCGATCGCCGCGTCCACCTGGCCGACGAGGGTGGTCGGGACAGCGACCCAGCGGATCCCGCGGAGGTAGGTGGCGGCCGCGAAGCCGGCGGAGTCGGTCGTGCAGCCGCCTCCGAGCGCGACGATCGTGCCGTCGCGGTCGAGCCGGAGTTCGCGCCAGATCCGCTCGACCGCGCCCAGGCTCTTGGCGTCCTCGCCACCCCGGAGCGCGTGCACCGGCGCCCCCAGCGCCGGGCGGTGGAGCCCGAGCACGGTCGCGTCGGCCAGCAGCTCGTGGTCGCCAGGTTGGAGAAGGTCGCCGAGGCGCCCGAGCGAGCCCTCCTCGACGTGGATCCCTCCGGCCGCCAGGACGATCTCGTCCGCGTCGGCCGCGACCGCATCCGCGCACTCCCGGTAGAGGGGCTGACGCCTCCCATGAAGCTCCCGGAAGCTCCCCTCGTCGCGAGCGAGCGGACGCCCGCTGCCGCCGGCCCGCTCCCAGGCGGTCTCCGGGTCGACATCGAGCAACACCGTGAGCGCGTGCTCACCCAGCGCGCGCCTGACCGCGGGCGTCTCGACCGCCCCTCCGCCGAGCGCGAGCACCGACGGCGGGCCGCCCCGCAAGGCGGCAATCGTCTGCTCCTCCTCGACGGCACGGAAGCCCTCCTCGCCGAGGGTCTCGAAGAGCTGGGGCACCGGCGTCTGCGCGGTTTGCTCGAGCTCGTGGTCGAGGTCGACGAAACGGCGCCCTAGCCGCCGCGCGACCTCGGCTCCGAGCGTCGTCTTGCCGGCGCCCATGAAGCCGATCAGCGCGAGGTGCCGGTCTAGCGCGTGCGCCACGAGATGCGTTCCAGGTACGCCTGCCAGGCGCCCACGAAGTCGGCCAGGGAGTCGCCCCCGAACTTCTCCCGGGCCGCACGGGCCAGCTCGAAGGCGACGGCGGTCTCCGCCACGACCGCCAGGGCCTCGACCGCGGCGACGTCGCTGCGCTCGACGAGCGCCTCGCCCGCCTCCCCGGTCTCGAGGTCGACCGAGCGGAGCGGGCGCATCAGCGTCGGCAACGGCTTCATCGCGGCCCGGGCGACGACCTCCTCGCCGTTCGAGGTGCCGCCCTCGATGCCGCCGGCGAAGTTCGTCTCCCGGTAGAGCGCGCCGTCCTCGTCAGCGAGGATCTCGTCGTGCGCCTGCGAGCCGCGCCGCTCGGCGAGCTCGAAGCCGGCCCCGATCTCGACCCCTTTCACGGCCTGGATCCCCATCAGGGCGGCCGCGAGCCGTGCGTCGAGCCGCTCCTCTTTGCTCGCATACGAGCCCAGCCCGGGCGGCACTCCGCGCGCCACGATTTCGACGACGCCGCCCACGGTGTCGCGCTCGGCCCGAGCCTCGTCGATCCGCGCCTCGAGCTCCTGCGTCACGACCCTGCCCTGGACCTCGACCTCGATCCCGGCCAGCAGCGCCTTCGCGACGGCACCGGCCGCAACCGAGACCGCGGTCTGTCTCGCGCTTGCCCGCTCGAGCGCGTCGCGGGCGTCCGCAAGCCCGTACTTGAGCGTTCCGGCCAGGTCTGCGTGGCCCGGACGTGGCAGCGTGACCGGCTTCGAGCCCTTGCCCACCGCCTCTCCCTCCGGCGCCCACGGGCTCATCCCCCACTCCCAGTTCGCGTGGTCGCGGTTGCGCACGACGAGGGCGAGCGGGGTGCCGAGCGTGCGCCCGTGGCGCAGGCCCGCCAGCACCTCCACGACGTCCTGTTCGAGCTTCTGCCGCGGGCTGCGTCCATAGCCCTGCTGACGACGGGCCAGGTCGGCGTCGATCGCCGAGCGATCGAGCACGAGGCCGGCCGGCAGCCCGGAGAGGATCGCGACCAGCGCCGGCCCGTGCGACTCGCCGGCGGTCGTGAGCCTCAGCGTCATGGCGCTAAGCCTAGGGCCGTGCGCATCGTTTCGAGCGGGGGCTCGATCCCCGTCCAGAGGCGAAACGACGCCGCGCCCTGGCGCATCAGGCTCTCGAGGCCGTCGACCACGAGCCGCGCGCCGGCCTCCCGAGCGGCGCGGACGAGGGCCGTCGGGCTCCCGTCGGCGCTGTAGGCGAGGTCGACCACGGCGTGCTCCGGCCGAGGCTCGACCAGCAACTGGTCGCGCACCGGCGTCGCGTTCACGATCAGGTCGCAGCCCGAGGCATCCGGCGGCCACGCACCGCCGCGGGAGAAGACGCGAACCTCGCCCGGGAGCGCCGGGAGCAGTGCGTGCGCCGCACCGCCGGAGCCGAGCAGGCAGACGGTCCTCGCCTCGATCCCGGCCACGATCTCCTTGTCGGTGTTGAAGCCGACGATGCGGCCGTCGCGGAACACGAGGGTGTTGACCGACTCGCCCTCGGCCTCGTCGCAGAGAACGGCGACCGCCTGCTTGTGTGGGATCGTGACGTTCGCACCCGCATAGCCGCCCGCAACGAGCCCCGTGACCGCCGCCTCCAGCCCGGCAGGCTCGACGTCGAGCGGCACGTAGGCCCAGTCGAGCGCACGTGCCGCGAAGGCCGCGTTCTGCATCCGCGGGGAGAGCGAGCCGGCGACGGGGTGCCCCAGCAGCGCGACCAGCTTCGTGGCGCCGTCGATCACGGGTAGCCGTGCTCGGCCTTGTAGCGGTCGAACTCGGCGGCGCTCGCCGTAAAGAAGTGGTGCTTCTTGTCCGGCTTGCGCACGAAGTAGAGGTAGTCGACGTGGCTCGGGTGGGCGGCGGCCTGGAGCGAAGCCAGCCCGGGGTTCGCGATCGGGGTCGGGGGCAGGCCCGGGAGCCTGCGCGTGTTGTAAGGGTTGTGGCTGTCGATCTGGGACTGCCTGATCGACTCGGTGGGCGGGATGTGGAACCCGTAGCGCAGCGTCGCGTCGATCCCAAGCGGCATCCGCTCGTGCAGACGGTTGTAGATCACCGCAGCCACGAGCTGCCGCTCCTCGGGCGCGAAGGTCTCTTTCTCGACCATCGAGGCGATGATCAGCACGTCGTAGGGCGTCAGGTTCTTCGAGCGCGCGTAGCGCAGGTTCAGCTTGGCCCAGTTGCGCCGGAAGGCTTGGAGCTGCTGCGCTGCAAGTTGCGCCGAGGTCGTCCGCGGCACGAAGTCGTACGTGGCCGGGAACAGGAACCCTTCGAGTGGCAGCGACCGCGACCCGAAGCCCGGCTGCCTGCGGGCCCGGCTCGTCGCGGCGCGGTACGCACGCGAGGAGATGCGCACCCGCTTCCCCCGCTCCCGTCGCGCGATCTTCCCCACCGCATCCACACGTTCTGCCATCTGCTCGCGCGTGAAGCCCTCGGGAAAGACGACGCGGAACGGCTTCGGCGTGACCGGCGCAGCGGTCGTTTGCTTCGGCTCGCCGCCGCCACCACTGCTGACGCTGGCGACCACGAACCATGCGATCGCGAAGCCCGCGACGAGCACGACCAGCGCGATGAGCCTGCGGCGGTAGACGACGGACTTCGGCGGCGGAGGTCGCCGAGGCGGCCGCGCCCGCGGCGGCATCACCCCCGGGCGGCGCTCGACCACTCGAGGTAGCTCGACAGCAGATGAGCAGCGGCGCGCGCGTCCTCGGGAGCGTCGTCTGATCCCGTGCTCCCGGCTAGGCCGGTGGTGAAGCGTTCGTCGTAGCTCTCGACGGGAACCTCGACGGCCAGTCTGAGCGCCTCGACGAACGCCTCCGTCTCCTGGGCCTGGGCGCCCCGCTCGCCCCTGAGCGTCAGGGGAAGGCCGACGACGACGCGTTCGGCACCCTCTGCCCGCACGAGCTCGACGATCCGAGCGAGCCCGGCCTCCGACGCGGCGCGCTCGACCACGGCGAGCGGCCTGGCGATGGTTCCGGTCGGATCGGAGACGGCCACGCCGGTGCGGGCCGAGCCGTAGTCGAGAGCAACCACCTTCATGCGTCGCTCGGCCTTGCCTCGCTCCCGCGGGGGAAACCTTGTCTGTTTCCCCGGACCCTTCCCCAGCGTGTCCGCTGCACGGTCACGCGAGCGCGTTGCGGAGCGCCTCCTCCGCCTTGGCGAGAGCGTCGCCGAGCCTCTCGGGGTTGCGCCCGCCGGCGCGGGCCATCGTGGGCCTCCCGCCACCCCCGCCGCCGACCTCGGCCGCGGCCGCGCGGATCACCTCGACGGCGTCGAGCCGGCCCTCCAACGACCGGTCGAAGTTGGCGACCAGGTGCACCCGGCCGTCCTCGGCGGACCCGAGCACGACCGCGGCCGGCGCCCGTTCCTGCTTGATCCGGTCGGACTCGGCGAGCAGGACCTCGACGTCCACGCCGCTCACCCGCCCGACGAAGACGTTCACGCCGCCGAGCTCCTCCTCGCGCGTGGTCTCGACCTGCACATCGACCGGCTTGGCCTGCCGCGGCCCCTCCTTGCGGGCGCGCTCGAGCTCGCCGCGGAGCTCGTCCGCATGCTCCGCGCGACCCCGCAGCAGGGCGTAGGCCTCGCCCGAGGTCACCGCCTCGATGCGGCGCGTGCCCGATCCGATCGAGCTCTCGGAGATGATCACGAAGGGCCCGATCTCCGCGGTCGCCCGCACGTGGGTGCCGCCGCAGAGCTCGCGCGAGTAGCCGGCGATGTCGACCACCCGCACCTCGTCGCCGTACTTCTCGCCGAACAGCATCATCGCGCCGAGCCGACGCGCCTCCTCGATCGGCACGATGTACGCGCGGACCGGCAGGTTCTCGAAGACGGCCTCGTTGACGCGCCGTTCCACCTCCGCGCGCTCCTCCTCCGTCAGCGCCTGCGGGTGCGCGAAGTCGAAGCGGAGCTTGTCCGGCCGCACCGCGGAGCCGGCCTGCCGCGCGTGCTCGCCGAGCACCTCCTGAAGCGCCTTGTGCAGGAGGTGGGTCGCGGTGTGGTTCGCCATCGTCGGGAAGCGCACCCGCCACGGCACCACCGCCCGGACCCGCATCCCCTCGCCGAAGCCCTCGCCCTCGAAGGTCAGGACCTGGTCGTCGCCGGGCAACCGCGTCGCCGCGACCAGCTCGGCCCGCGCACCGGTCTCCTCGTTCTCGATGAAGCCTGCGTCGGCCACCTGGCCCCCGCCCTCGGGGTAGAAGGGCGACTGCTCGAGCTTCGCCTGGAAGCGGCCGTCGCCGAGATCTTCGTAGGCGACGATCGCCGTCAGCGCCTCGGTCCTCTCGTAGCCGACGAAGTCGCTGCGCGCCTCCGCCTGTAGGCGCACGTCCACCTCGGCGGGCCCCGCACTGCGCGAGCGCGTGCGCTGCTGCTCCATCAGCACGCGGAAGCCGTCGTCGTCGACGGGGAGGCCTCGCTCCCGCGCGAGCTCCTGCGTCAGCTCGAGCGGGAAGCCGTAGGTGTCGTGGAGGCGAAACGCTTCGTCTCCGGAGATCTCGCCGTCCGCCGCCACCTCCTCGAACAGCCTCAGCCCGCGCGTGAGAGTCACCGAGAACCGGTCCTCTTCGTCGCTCAGAACGCGCGCGATCTTCTCGCGCGTCTCCCGGAGCTCCGGATAGGCGTCGCCCGCCTCCTCGACGACGACGTCGGCCAGACCCGCGAGAAACGGCGACTCGAGGCCGATGCGCCCGGCTTGGAGGACCGCGCGGCGGATGACGCGGCGCATCACGTAGCCGCGGCCCTCATTTGCAGGCTCGACCCCGTCAGCCGCGAGGAAGGTCATGCCGCGCCCGTGGTCGGCGAGGATCCGGTGCGCCTTCGTCGCCTGATCGCTCTCGCCGTAGGCGACGCCCGACTGCTCCGCGATCCAGTGCATGATCGCCTGGTAGCCGTCCGTATCGTAGACGGAGTCGACGTTCTGCAGGATCCGGGCGGCGCGCTCGAGCCCCATCCCCGTGTCGATGTTCTGCTCGGGCAGCGGAGTCAGCGAGCCGTCCTGGTGGAGCTCGAACTCCATGAAGACGAGGTTCCAGAACTCGAGGAACCGCTCGCACTCGCAACCGGGGGCGCATTCGGGCCGCCTGCAGCCGACTTCCTCGCCCCAGTCGTAGAACATCTCCGAATCAGGCCCACAAGGCCCGGGGCCGCCGACCGACCAGAAGTTGTCGGCGCGCGGCAGCCGCACGATCCGCTCCGGCGGCATGCCGATCTTCTCCCAGGCCCCGATCGCGACTTCGTCCTCCTCGAGTTTCAGCTCCGGGTCGCCGGCGAAGACCGTCACCCAGATCCGGTCGAAGTCGAGCTTCATGTGCTCGAACATGAACTCCCAGGCAAGCTCGATCGCGCCTTCCTTGAAGTACTGCCCGAACGAGAAGTTCCCGAGCATCTCGAAGAACGTGAGGTGGTAGCCGTCGAGCCCGACCTCGTCGATGTCCGGGGTGCGGAAGACCTTCTGCACGGTCGTCAGCAGGGGCGCGGGCGCCTGCTCGAGTCCGAGGAAGTACGGCATGAGCGGCTGCATCCCCGCGGAGACGAGCAGCGTCGAGCGGTCGTCCGCCCGCGGGATCAGCGGAGCCGAGGGCCGGAAGTCGTGGCCCTTGGACTCGAAGAAGTCGCGGTAGCCCGCGCGCAGCTCGGCCGTCGTTCGCACGGAGGTGATTCTAGGTGCGGCTCAGCGGCTCGCAGCCCGACGCTCGGGCTCGATCGGCTCGTCGCTCGCGATCTCCTCCCGGATCTTCTCGAGCGAGCGCCGGATCAGGCGCGATACGTGCATCTGCGAGATCCCGACCTGCTGTGCGATCTGCGACTGGGTGAGCCCCTCGAAGAAGCGCAGGTGAAGAATCGTCCGCTCGCGCTCGTCGAGCACGCGGAACCCCGGCTCGAGCACCGCGCGATCCTCGGACACCTCGTACTGGTGCTCCTCGGTGCCGAGGGACTCGAGCGGGTCGAGCTCTCCCTCCTCGTCGCCGCCGGAGCCCCCCGAGAGCGAGAGCGAGCTGTAGGCGCGCCCGCTCTCGAGCGCCTCGAGCACCTCCTCCTCGCTCACCTCGGCGGCCTTCGCGAGCTCGGCGATCGTGGGCGAGCGGCCGAGTTGGACGGTCTTCTCCTCGAGGAGCCGCGAGAGCTGGATGTTGAGCTCCTGCAGGCCGCGGGGCACCCGCACCGCCCAGCCTCGGTCGCGGAAGTGGCGCTTGATCTCGCCGATGATGTTCGGCGTCGCGTAGGTCGTGAGCTCGACCCCGCGATTCACGTCGAAACGGTCGATCGCCTTGATCAATCCGATCGCCCCGATCTGGACGAGATCCTCGAGCTGCTCGCCTCGGTAGGAGTAGCGCCGCGCGAGCGAGCGCACGAGTGACATGTACTGCTCGATCAGTTGCTCGCGGGCGCTGACGTCGCCCTCTTCGTGGTACCGGCGCAGCAGGACCTTGTCACTCTCGCGCGTCACGAGGCCGGCTCCTGTCGCTCGACGCGCTTGGTCAACACGATCCAGCCGTCGCCGTCGAGGCTGTAATCGTCCACGACCGTGTCGAGCACGCGGCGCAGCGTCACGGCCTCGCCCGGATCTCGCTTCAGCTCGGCCCGCAGGCGGTCGGAGGCGAAGGGGCCGACGCTGGTCACGATCGCCTCGCCGGTCAGCCGCAGCCTCACCGTCACCTCCCCGTCGGCGGCCGCGCGCTCCAGCACGGCATCGAGTGCGGTCTCGAGGTCGTCGAGGCTCTCGAAGCTGAGGTTGAGGCGTGCGGCGACACCGCCCAGGACGAGGTGCGCCACCTCGTGGAAGGACGCGTCTCGGGGAATCGTGAGTGTGATCTCGTGGCGGGTCATGCGCCCGTGGGTTCAAACGTTCGAGGGGCGCGTAAGGTTTCGGCAGGATCCGACACGATCGTCCCGGCGCCGACGATCACGTCTCCTTCGTAGAGCACCGCGGCCTGTCCGGAGGCAACTCCGTAGGCCTCCGCATCGAGCCGGAGCCGGAAGCCGCCGTCGGTCGGAGTCACGTCGACCCCGACGCCGGGCGAGCGGTAGCGCAGCTTCGCCTCGGCGCGGTCGACCGCGAGGTGCAACCGTCCGCGAACGTGAACCTCCCGGGTGGCGAGCGCCGCCCGGGGGCCGACGACTACCGTGTTCGTCGACGGCTCGCTGCGGAGGGCGTAGACCGGGCCACCGGCCGCCACGCCGAGTCCGCGCCGTTGACCCGGCGTGAAGCGCCAGAAGCCGGAGTGTCGGCCGAGCTCGTGACCGTCCTCGTCCACGATCGGTCCGTCGGTAGCGAGTAGTCCCTTGCGCCCGAGGAAGTCGCGGTAATCGCCGCCGGCCAGGAAGCACGCCTCCTGGCTCTCCGCGCGCGAGGCCGCCTCGAGCCCGGCGCGCGCCGCTTCGGCGCGTGTCGTGTCCTTGCTCTGCTCGCCGAGCGGGAACCAGAGCCGCTCGAGGAAGCGCGGGTCGAGGCGCGCCAGCATGTAGGACTGATCCTTCGCCGGGTCGGCCGCACGAGCGAGAAGCACGCGATCCCGGTGCTCGACGATGCGCGCGTAGTGCCCGGTGGCGAGCCGCCCCGCGCCGGCACGCTCGGCGAACGCGAGGAGCTCGGCGAAGCGGAAACTCCCGTTGCAGCGGATGCAGGGGTTCGGCGTCTCGCCAGCCGCGTACCCGCGGACGAACGGCTCGACGACGGCGCGACGGAACTCCTCCCGAAGGTCGAGGGTCACGTGCGGGAGGCCCAGCCGGTGGCACGTTGCCCGGGCAGCGAGCACGGCCTCGGGCGAGCAGCAGGCGCGCTCGGCATCGGGGCCGTGCGGATCGAGCCACAGCCTGAGGGTGACTCCGATCGCGTCGGGCCCCGCACGGAGGAGCGCGACTGCGCTGTCGACCCCGCCGCTCATCGCGACTGCGACGCGACCCGGCACGGCACCGGCGCGGAAGGCCGGGCCGAGTGCGTTCGCCAACGCGTCGACCGCCAGCTCGTCACCCCCGACCGACGCGGCCTCGAGGAGCGTCAGGCCGACGATCGGCCGGTCGAGCCCCTCCACGTCGGCGTCGACGATCCGCTCCGCGTCGACCGTGAGGCGGGCCAGCGCCCACTGTCCGTCCCGCGTCGAGTCGCCGACCAACTCCATGGTGCCAGGCTAGCTGGGAGGACAAAACGGGGGAACCAGAGGTTCCCCCGTTCCGACTCCACCCTGCCGATGCCTGCGGGCCCGTTGTGAACCTGGCAAGCCAGGTGGGTGCCGCGTCTCCGTCGGCGCCAGGCGCCTCAGGAAGAACGGCGGCTCCCTCTGTATTGGTGTTGGTTCTACAGAGAAACCCGCAGCACGCACAGGGTCGAGCCGTCTCACTGTAGCGCAGTTCGTCGGCCGCGCTAGCGAGCGAAAACCCAGCGAATCCGCTGCACCCCGTCCACGCCGAGTTCCTCCGCGAGCTTGGGGGTGAGATCGAACTTCCGGCCGGAGACGACCGGGCGCCGGTCGATCACCTGCGTGAAGATCAGCGGGCTGTCCTTGTACGCAACATAGACGCGGATCCCACATGGGAGGACGGAATCGGTCACCCCGATCGTCTCCGGCTTGAGCAGGACGCCACAGCGGGTCCGGCGCCCGTACCGGGGCTCTCCCGTGCCTGCCAGAGCCGAGTACCAGCCCCCGCCGGCGACGGGCGCGGGTTGCGGCAAGCTGGTGGTGGCCGAGCTCGAGCCGTGAGAGGTGAGGGCCAGGGCGACGATCGCGGCGAGCAGCGCGATCCCCGCCAGGGCGACCTGACGTTGCACCGAGGCGGCGTTCATGTCACGAGCTTGGCGAGGTTGGCCCCGAACGCCTCCCGGACAAGCGGGTCGAAGTCGGCGGGCAGTTCGCCTGCCGCGTTCGCGAACTCCCGCAGGCTCAGGAGCAGGAGCGCCCGTTCCTCGACCTGTTCCGGCTCTCCGTCCATGGTCGAGGCGAGCTGCTCGAGGGCCCAGAGGTTCCAGACACGCGGGGTCGGATCGCGCAGCGCGAGCGGCACGACCTCTGGCTCCGGTTCGGCCTCGGGCTCCGGCTCAGGCTCTGGCTCCGGTTCGGGAGCCGAGGGAACCGCGGCGAGGATCGGCTGGGGCTTGGGTTCGGGCTCCGTTTCTTGCTCCGGTTCCGGCGACTCGGCCACGACATCCGGTTCCTGCGGCTCAGGCTCGGCTTCCGGCTCCGCGGTATCCGAGCGGCGAGCAAACGGCGGGATCAACGAGATGCGCCTCCTCACCCGCCGCTCTCCTCACGTGTGGGCGAATCGTCCCCCTCGCTCGTTCCGAAAAGCTCCGCCACCTCTTGCGCCGCCCGGCTCGGCTGCGGCGCCGAGCGCCGCGGCAAGAGCTTCACGTGCCTGGGCGGCGGCGAAGGCTCCGGCTCCGGCTCCTCCTTGCCGCGACGCAGAAGCCCGCGCCGCCTCCGGGCAGGCTGCGCCTCGGGCTCGGGCTCCTCGACCGCTTCAGGTTCGGGTTCGGGTTCGGGTTCCGGTTGCGGCTCCGGCTTCGGTTCGGACTCGGCCACCCGCTCCGGTTCCGGCTCTGCCTCCGGCTCGTCGGCCTCCGGCTCGGGCGGGCGCTCGGGAGGGGCCACGACGGTTCGCTCCTCGGGCGGTGGCCAACGAACGCGCTCCGACTCGCCCTCCTCCGGCTGTGGAGGCGCCGGCAACAGGTACGAGGTCGGCGACGCGGCGATGCGCTCCGCAGTGAACTCGATCAAGGCTACGAGCACCCAGGCGACCGCCATCACCAGGACGATCAGTGCAGGGCGAAGGTCGGCGAGGCCGGCGCCGATCGCTAGGAGGACGAGAAAGAGCGCCTCGAGCGCGAAGCGAAGACCGAGCCGGCCCGGAAGCATGAGTCGAGCCTAGCTGGCGCTCTCGTCGTCGCTCTCCGACCCGGCGTCCTGAGGACCAGGAGGCGAAGGGCCGGGCGAGGCCGGCGGCGAGAGTGGCGGTGGTGATTCGGATTCCTGCTCCGGCTCGGCCGTCTCCGGCTTGGACGCCGTCGGCGGGCCTGCGGCGGGCGAAGGGGTTCCTCGGCTCGCCTCGGTCGAAGCCTCCGCGGCGGAGACGATCGTCTGGGCCACGCGGCCGACGGCCTCGTCGCCCAGGCCCGCGGCGCTGAGAAGCTGCTCGGCGCCGTCCTGGGCTCGGCTGATGATCGCGGCGGCCTGTGCGCGCGCCCACTCGAGCGTTTGCTCGACCTCGGCACGAACGGAGTTCGTCAGCTCGGTCGCCTGATGGCGGGCCTGCTCGAGCAGCCGGGCCGCGCGGGACTCGGCCTCGGCGACCTCCTGGGCGGCCTGCTGCTGGGCCTCCTGGAGGGTCTGCCGGGACTCGCTCTTCGCCGCGTTCAGCATCTCGGCGCGCTGGCGCTCGCTCTCCTGGCGATAGCGGTCGACGTCGCCCTGACGCTCCTGGAGGTCGCGCTGACGCCGTGTCACCTCCTCCTCGGTTCGGCGGATCTGCGCGGCCGAGGCGGTCTGCGC
This sequence comes from Gaiellaceae bacterium, assembly GCA_036265535.1. GTDB lineage: Bacteria > Actinomycetota > Thermoleophilia > Gaiellales > Gaiellaceae > AC-32. Next base: position 46,107 of record DATAOV010000069.1, read on the forward strand.
GTCGCGCTCGATCGTGTCGGCCATCTCGGCCGCGGCGCGGATTATGTGGAGCGCGTCCATGCGGACGGCATGCGCCGTGGCCTCGACCTGGCCGCTCTCGCCCGCGGCTTGGAGGACGCGCAGCTGCACCTGGAGCTGCGTCGTATGCCGGCGGAAGGCCTCGAACGCTTCGCGAACCTTCTCCCGGTCGTACCCGTCCGCAGCCCCGGGCAGGTCATCCACCCGTGGCAGGGACGTCAGCGCCGGAGCCTGCGACGCGCTGCCTTGACCTTCGCTTGCCATGCCGGTATCGCCTCCTGGGACTCGGTACTGGACTTGCAGTATGACTGCTGCATCGGCCCGAGAACAGCCGCTAGTCCGTGTGTGGCACCGCCTGAATTCCGAGCTCGGCCAGGACTTCCTGCGTGACCTCGGTGGGCGCGCCGGTCATCGGATCCACGCCGGCCTGATTCTTCGGGAACGCGACGGTGTCCCTGATGAACGGCTCGTCGAGCAAGGCCATCGCCAGGCGGTCGATGCCCGACGCGATCCCGCCGTGCGGCGGAGCGCCCATCGAGAGCGCGTCGAGCAGGAAGCCGAATTTCGCCCGCTGCTCCTCGGCCGAGATCTCGAGCAGATCGAAGATTCGCCGCTGAAGTTCCGGCTCGTGGATCCTGAACGAGCCGCCTGCGATCTCGATCCCGTTCACGACCAGGTCGTAGGCAACCGCTCGCGCCGCCGCCGGGTCGGTCTCCAACAGGGGAACACCATCGTCGGTCGGCCTCGTGAAGGGATGGTGGACCGCGGCCCAGCGCCCCTCCTCCTCGTCCCATTCGAGCAGCGGAAAATCCGTTACCCAGAGAAATCGCCAGGCGTCGCGGTCGATCAACTCGAGCTCGCGGCCGAGATGGAGGCGAAGCGCACCGAGCACGCGCGCGACCTTCGCGGGCTCGTCGGCGACGAACAGCACCGTCGTCGCCGAGTCCGACCGGAACCGCTCGAGCTCGCTCTCGGAGAGAAACTTCGCGATCGGGGAGCGCACCTCGCCTTCCTGGTCGTAGACGAGGTAGGCGAGCCCCTTCGCTCCCCACTCCCTGGCGAACGTCTCCAGCCGGTCGAGCTCGGCGCGTGAGAACGCCTGCGGGACACGCAGGAAGCGAACGCACGGTGCATTCGCGAAGACCCCGAACTCTGAGCCCCGGGTCAGCTCGGTTGCCTCCTCGATCTCGAGGCCGAAGCGCAGGTCCGGCTTGTCGGAGCCGTACCGCTCCTGCGCCTCGTCCCAGCTCAGACGCTGGAACGGCACTTCGACCTCGATCTCGAGGCACTCGCGCCAGACGCGCTGCATCGTGCGCTCGAGCAGTTCGAAGAGCAACTCCTGGTCGGGGAACGCCATCTCGACGTCGAGCTGGGTGAGCTCCTGCAGCCGGTCGGCCCGCAGGTCCTCGTCGCGAAAGCAGCGGGCGATCTGGTAGTAGCGCTCGAAGCCGGAGATCACGAGCAGCTGCTTGTAGATCTGCGGCGACTGGGGCAGCGCGAAGAACCGCCCGGGCTGAAGACGGGTCGGAACCAGGAAGTCGCGGGCGCCTTCGGGCGTCGGCTTCGCCATCACCGGCGTCTCGATGTCCACGAAGCCGGCGGCCTCCATCTCCGCGCGAATGATCGAGACCAGCCTGGCGCGGGTCCGGATGTTCCGCTGCATCCGGGCGCGGCGCAAGTCGAGCCAGCGGTAGCGGATGCGCAGCGTCTCGTCGACGTTCTCCTCGTCCAGTTGGAACGGGAGCGGCGGCGAGCTCGAGAGGATCTGGAGCTCGTCCACCTGGAGCTCGACCTCACCCGTCGGCAGGTTCGGGTTGACGGCCTCGGGGGCGCGCGCCGCGACCTCGCCCTCGGCGCGGAGGACGAACTCGTTGCGGACGCCGTGGGCGACTGCGGCCGCCTCCGGGGCGCGCTCGGGGTTGATCACGAGCTGCACCAGCCCGCTCTCGTCGCGCAGGTCGATGAACACGAGACCGCCGTGGTCGCGACGGGTAGCCGCCCAGCCGGCGAGCGCGAGGCGCTGCCCGACGTGCTCCGGGCGGAGCTCTCCCGCGTTGAGGTCGCGCCACCTCATCGCCTCAGCCTCTCAGCGAGCTCCGCGGTCGGAACCTCCTCGTCAGGTCGACCAGGGCGCCTCACCGTCGAGCGCTCGGGCCCCCACTCGACGATCGCCTCCGCGCCGAGACGGCGCGCATGGGTCAACTGGCCCTTGAGCGACCGGCCGCCGTAGTCGACCTCGGCACGTAGCCCGCTGCGGCGCAGCTCCTGGACGAACGGGAGCACGCGAGGCTTGACATCAACGTCGCTGAGCGCGACGAAGACGTCCACACCTTCGGGCTCCGCGGTCACGCCCTCGGCATCGAGCGAGAGCAGCAGCCGCTCGATCCCGGCGCCGAAGCCGATGCCGGGCGTCGGCTGGCCGCCGAGCTGCTCGATTAGCCCGTCGTACCGGCCGCCGCCCGCGATCGAGCTCTGCGCGCCGATCGCCTCGTCCACGAACTCGAAGGTCGTGCGGGTGTAGTAGTCGAGCCCGCGCACGAGGGTCGGGGCGAGCGTGAACTCGACCGCGTAGTTCTCGAGGTGCGCCTGCACGGCCTCGAAGTGCGCCTTGCACTCGTCGCAGAGCGCCTCGCCGATCTTCGGCGCCTCCGACAGTGCCTCCTGGACCGACGGGCTCTTCACGTCGAAGACCCGCAACGGGTTCGTGGCTCGCTTTTGGCGCGCATCCTCGTCGAGGACGTCCTGGTGCTCGTCGAGCCAGGCGGTCAGGCGCTCGACATAAGCCGGGCGGCACGTCGCGTCGCCGATCGAGTTCAGCAGGAGCTCGTAGTTCGTCACGCCCAGCCGCGCGAGCAGCTCGTCGTAGAGCTGGATCACCTCTGCGTCGATCGCGGGATCGGCGGACCCGATCGCCTCGACGGAGAGCTGCCAGTGCTCGCGGTAGCGGCCACGTTGCGGTGCCGAATACCGGTACATGGTCGCGAGCGTGTAGAGCTTGACCGGCTGGCCCTCGCGGTGCAGGCCGTGCTCGAGGTAAGCGCGCGCGATCGGCGCCGTGGCCTCGGGCCTCAGAGTCAGCGAGCGGCCGCCGCGATCCTCGAAGGTGTACATCTCCTTCTGCACCACGTCGGAGCCCTCGCCGGAGGTGCGCGCGAAGAGCGCCGTGTCTTCGAACACCGGCGTCTGGATCGGCCGGTAGCCGTAGAGTGAACACAGCCGCTCGGCCTCGCTCGTGACCAGCCGCCAGAGCGGCTGCTCGGAGGGGAGGATGTCGTGGGTGCCGCGAGGCGCCTCGAACGTCGTCACGAGGCGCGCAACGGAGCCAGGAAGGGATTGCGCGCCAGCTCGGCCCCGAGCGTCGTCGGAGGGCCGTGCCCGGAGTAGACGGCCGTCTCGGGCGGGAACCTCTCGGTCAGCATGCGCAGCGATTCGACGAGCGTGTCGTGATCAGCCCCCGGGAGATCCGTGCGCCCAACGGATCCTGCGAAGAGCACGTCGCCGGAGAAGAGGCTGTCCTCGGCGTGGAAGGCGAGGTGCCCGGGCGAGTGGCCGGGAACGCGCAGCGTCTCGAACGTGATTCCGGCGAGTTCCAGCGTTTCGTCGCCGGCGAGGAACCTGTCCGCGGTGTAGGAACGTGCGGGAGTGCCCGGCGGCACGAGGTCGGGCAGGTTCTCGAGCAGGGCCCGTTCGTCCTCCGCCATGTAGACGGCGGCACCCGTTCCCTCGGCTAGCTCGGCAACGCCGCCAAGGTGATCCCAGTGTCCGTGCGTGATCAGGATCGCCACGCAGCGGGCGCCGAGCCGCGCGAGCTCCAGCCGAAGGTCCGCAACGTCGCCACCCGGGTCGACGACGACCGCCTCGTCGGCCGTCTGTGAGGCGCGAACGACGTAACAGTTCGTCCCGATCGGGCCGAGCTCGTAGCGATCGACGACCAGGCTCACAGGGCGCTCACCGGAGGCTGAGTCTAACGGCGCCGTTACGGCTCGTTCCCGCCCTGTTTAAGGCGCGCCCACCCTCCTCCCCGCTGCGAGCGTATCGAGCACCGACGTACGCGTGTGTGACGGGACCGCGTCGAAAGCGCGCCTCCTGCCCGGTTAGGATCGGCCGGTGCGAAGCTGGAACCTGAACGAGATCGAGACGCCGAGCGGGAGCCGCTCGCCGGTCGTGCTCGACTCCGACGAAGCCGCCAGGGTTGTCCTGATCGGGCTCGATCCGGGCCAGGAGCTGGGCGAGCACCAGGTCAAGGAGCACGCGTTCGTGCTCGTAGTCGAGGGGACGGTGCGCGTGGGCGCCGCCGGAGAGAGCCTCGAGGCGCCCACCGGCACGCTCTTCACCTTCGAGCCCGACGAGCGGCACGCGATCTCGACCGAGCGCGGCGCGCGGATCCTCCTCTTCCTCGCCCCATGGCCCGGCCCAGGCCACTACCGCGGCCGAGAACAGGCCGTGCGGGCCGAGTAGTTCCTAGCGCTTCCGCGGTCGGCGCTGCGGTAGCTGCCCGGTGCGCTTCAGGTACGACCGGTACATCGTCCGGTCCATCACGTACATGAACGGGACGAAGAAGGCCGTGTAGACGACGGTCACGGCAAGCCGGGTCCCGATCGGCTGCCCGCTGTTGATGAACGAGAACGCGAGAAAGATCAGAGGGAAGAAGATCAACGAGCGCTTGCCGACCTTGCTCCAGGACGGCGGCTTGACCTCGCGCACGGCGCCGGAGGCGGCGCGGCGCTTCTGGGGCTGCTGCTTCGACTCCCGCTTCCCGTTCTCGCGGCGAGCCGGCCGCTCGACCTCGTCGACGTCGACCTCTTCGCCCTCCTCGTCCACGTAGACGAACTCGTATTCGTGCCGGCGGTCCTTCTGGCGCCGGCGGCGTTGTTTCCGGGTCGGCATTTCGCGCAAGCGTAGCGCGGTCTCAGCGCACGAAGGCGACCTCGCCGTGCTGGATGACCGCTGCGACCACGTCGCCACCGAGGTGGTAGGCGAGGTAGCGCCAGTCGGGCGCATCGAGGAGGACGAGATCCGCGGCGAACCCAGGGGCTGCGCGGCCGATGGGATCGGCTCGGCCGAGGACGTGCGCGGCGTTCACCGTGCACGCGGACAGCGCCTCCTCCGGCGAGAGCTGAAGCTGGGTGCAGGCCAGCGAGCACACGATCGGGAGGCTCTCGCAGAACGAGCTGCCCGGGTTGAAGTCGGTCGCCAGCGCAACGGCGGCGCCCGCGTCGACCAGCGCGCGCCCTGGTGGCATCGGGCGCGCGAGGAAGAGCGCGCTCACGGGCAGCAGGACAGCCACGACCTCGCTCGCCGCGAGAGTGCCAATGCCCTCGGGGCCGGTCGCCTCGAGGTGGTCTACCGACCGTGCGCCGAGCTCGACCGCGAGGGGCACGGCGCCGCGTTCCGTGAACTGGTCCGCGTGCAGCCTCAGCGCCAGGCCCTCGGCGCGGCAGGCCTCGAGGTAGCGGCGCGCCTGCTCGATCTCGAAGGCACCTTCCTCGACGAAGACGTCCGCGGCCTCGGCGAGACGCGCGGCCTCTGGCAATACGTCCGCCAGAAGGAAGTCGAGGTACGCGTCGGCCCCGGCGAACTCCGGCGGCACCGCGTGCGCGCCCAGCCAAGTCGGTATCCCGCCCTCGGCCCCGATCGCCCGGAGCGACGCCAGTTCGGTCTCGCCATCGAGGCCATAGCCCGACTTCGCCTCGAACGTTGTCGTCCCGGAGCGGAGCATCCACTCTCGGTGCTTCCGCACGGAGGCTCGGAGGTCCGCCTCGCCGGCGGACCGCGTGGCCTGGACGGTCGAGAGGATCCCACCTCCGGCCGCATGCAGCTCCTCATACGATGCCCCGCCTGCGCGAAGGCCGAACTCCCCCACCCGGTCGCCTGCGAAGCACGCATGCGTGTGGCAGTCGACGAGCCCCGGGATGGCGCAGCGCCCCGAGCCGTCGAGCTCCTGCACCTCGCCCGGCAGTGGCTGGAGGTCACGCATCCGGCCCGTCGCGGCGATCCGCCCGTTCTCGCACAGGACGAACGCCTCATCGAGCACGTCGACGGCGCCCATGGCCCCACGCCGCAGAGGTGCGTCACGTCCGGCTGGAGTCGCGAGCTGTGCGAGGTCGCGGACGAGCAGGCGCGAGACCGCGGCCGGTTCTGGATCGTTCACGCGCCGGCCGCGGGCGGCGACAACAGCTCGAGCCCGTGCCGCTTGGCGGCTTCGATCGCCTCCGCGTAGCCAGCGTCGGCGTGGCGCAGCACGCCTGTGCCGGGATCCGAGGTCAGCACCCGCTCGAGCCGCTCGGCGGCGTCGGCCGAGCCGTCGGCGACGACGACCATGCCCGCGTGGATCGAATTGCCGATCCCGACGCCGCCGCCGTGGTGGACACTCACCCAGGTCGCGCCTGCGGCGACGTTGACGAGGGCGTTAAGGATCGGCCAGTCGGCAATTGCGTCAGAGCCGTCGCGCATCGCCTCCGTCTCGCGGTACGGAGAGGCCACCGAGCCCGAGTCGAGGTGGTCGCGCCCGATCACGACGGGCGCCTTGACCTCGCCGTTGCGGACGAGCTCGTTGATCGCAAGGCCGGCGCGGGCACGGTCGCCGTAGCCGAGCCAGCAGATTCGAGCCGGGAGACCCTGGAAGGCAACGCGCTTCGGAGCGAGCGACAGCCAACGCTGGAGAGCGGAATCGTCTGGGAACAGGTTCAGGAGCATCCGGTCGATGGCGGCGATGTCCTGTGGATCGCCCGATAGCGCCGCCCATCTGAAGGGCCCGATCCCGCGACAGAACAACGGGCGGATATAGGCCGGGACGAAGCCCGGGTATGAGAAGGCCTCCTCGACTCCTGCCTCGTGCGCCTCCCCTCTCAGGTTGTTGCCATAATCGAACACGTAGCTGCCGGCCCGGACGTAGTCGAGCATCGCCTCGACGTGACGTGCGATCGACGCCTTCGCCCGCCGGAGGTACTCCTCGGGGTCTCGTCCGCGGAGCTCGGCGGCCTCTTCGACGCCGAGACCGACCGGGACGTAGCCGTTGAGGGGATCGTGCGCTGCCGTCTGGTCGGTGACCAGGTCGAAGTGCTCGCCGTGGCCGGCCAGCTCTGGCACCAGCTCGGCAGCATTGCCGAGCAGGCCGACCGACAACGCTCTCCCCTCCGCCGCGGCGGCGCGGATGCGGGCCAGCGCCTCGTCCAGCGACTCGGACGCCTCGTCGAGGTACCGCGTCTCGAGCCGGCGCTGAATCCGGACGGGATCGACCTCGACGCAGAGAATTGCCCCGCCGGCCAGCGTCGCCGCCAACGGCTGGGCGCCGCCCATCCCACCGAGCCCGGCGGTCAGGATCGTCCGGCCCGACAGGTCGGCAGAGCCGAAGTGCTTCTCGCCGGCCGCGGCGAACGTCTGGTACGTCCCCTGAAGGATCCCCTGCGTGCCGATGTAGATCCAGCTCCCGGCAGTCATCTGGCCGAACATCGTCAGCCCGAGCGCCTCGAGCCGACGGAACTCCTCCCACGTGGCCCAGCGCGGCACGAGCAGCGAGTTGGCGATCAGTACCCGCGGAGCGCCAATGCTCGTGCGAAAGACCCCAACCGGCTTACCGCTCTGGACGAGCAACGTCTCGTCCTCGTTCAGGGTCAGGAGCGAGCGAACGAGGGCTCTCAATGCCTCCGGATTTCGCGCCGCCTTGCCGGAGCCGCCGTAGACGATCAGCTCCTCCGGCCGCTCCGCGACCTCGGCGTCGAGATTGTTGAGCAGCATGCGCAGCGGCGCCTCGGTCGACCACGAGCGGGCGTTCAGCTCCGTTCCACGCGGCGCGCGGATCGAGGAGAGGTCGCCGCAGAGCGCCTCGACCGCGGCATCGAGAGAGCGGGTCGCGCTCACGGCCGGTCCCGCGCGCGCTCGCGAGCCCGGAGCCGCCACCACGTCCAGGCAGTCGCAAGCACGAAGGCCCCGCCACCGCCGGCGAGCGCCCGCAAGACCGAGCTTCCCGTCAGCCAGGCGATCAGGAATACGACCGTGCCGAGCACGGCGTAGGCGAGAGCGCTGTCGCGATACGGGTGAACCGAGCGCCGCCGCGACGGAACCTGCCCATTTCCACTCGTCACCGCAGCTCTCCGGCCTCCGCCTCGACCGCCTCGACGACGGACCCGTCCCTGATCGCCGCGGCCACGGCCTCGATGTCCGAGGCGAGCGGACGGTCGTCGCGCAGGCGCGGCGAGAGCGAGCGGACGAACTCGCGCGCCGCGCGCACTCCGGCGCCCGGCTGCAGCGGTGCCAGGAACTCGACCGCCTGTGCGCCGGCGAGCAACTCGATCGCGAGCACGCGCTCGGCGTTCGCCAGCACCTGCCAGCTCTTGAGACCCGAGGCATTGCCCATCGAGACGTGATCCTCCTGGCCCGCGCTCGTCGGGATCGAGTCGACGCTCGCAGGATGCGCGAGCACCTTGTTTTCGCTGACCAGGGACGCGGCCACGTACTGCGGGATCATGAAGCCCGAGTTGAGTCCGCCGTCGCCGGTGAGGAACGCGGGCAATCCGCCGGAGAGACTTGGGTTGACGAGCCGCTCGACGCGCCGCTCGGCGATGTTCGCGAGTTCCGCGACCGCCATCGCCAGCGCGTCCAGGGCGAACGCGAGCGGCTGGCCGTGGAAGTTGCCGTTCGAAACGAGCAGGTCGTCGTCGACGAGGACGAGCGGATTGTCCGTTGCGGAGTTCAGCTCGATCGTGACGGTGTAGTCCACGTAGTCGAGGAGGTCGCGGCTGGCACCGTGCACCTGCGGGGCACAGCGGAGCGAGTACGCGTCCTGCACCTGGTCGCACCAGCGATGCGCCTCGTTGATCGCGGAGTCCTCCAGCAGGTGGAGCACGTTGGCGGCGGAAGCCACCTGGCCGCGAAGCGGACGAGCCGCGTGCACCTGGGGGAAGAAGCTCGTGCGGGAGCCTTGGAGCGCCTCCAGTGAGAGTGCGCAGGCGACGTCCGCGGTCTTCGCCAGCCGCCGTGCCCGCAGGAGCCCGAGGGCGCCGAAGGCCGCCATGAACTGCGTCCCGTTCACGAGCGAGAGGCCCTCCTTCGCCTGCAGCCGGACCGGCTCGAGCCCCACCGCCTCGAGCGCCTCGGCGCCGGAGAGCCGCTTGCCGTCGACCCAGGCCTCGCCCTCGCCGATCAGCGGCAGGGCCAGATGTGCAAGGGGGGCGAGATCGCCGCTCGCCCCGACCGAGCCGCGGCTCGGGACATGCGGGAGCACGCCGTGGTTTAGGCACTCGATCAACAGCTCGACAGTGACGACGCGGGCGCCGGAGTAGCCCTTGGCGAGTGCGTTCGCCCGCAGCAGCATCGCCGCGCGCACGACCTCGTCCGGGTAGGGCTCGCCGACGCCGCAGGCGTGGCTGCGCAGGAGCCGGAGTTGAAGCTCCTCTGTCAGCTCCTCCGGAATCGCGCGCGAGACGAACTTGCCGAAGCCAGTGTTGACGCCGTAGGTGTGCTCGCTGGTCCCGTGGGCGGCCCGCTCGACGACTTCGCGGGCGACGCGCATCCGCTCGCGCGCGTCGTCGGTGAGCGAGACGGGCTCGTGCCGGACGGCGACCGCCCAGACGTCCGCCAGAGCGAGGTCGTCGCCCGTCAGCGCCTTGCTCTCGATCACCGCGCGAGTGTATCCCGCGGCCCGAGCGTTCCCGGGCCCGCTGCTAGTCCTCGATCAGGCGCAGCTCGAGCACCTTCGAGGCGTCGAAGCCATCGATCCGAAGCGCGGCACCGGCGGCGGCGAGCGCGGCTCCCGCGGGCATCAAGCCGACGAGCTCGGACCCCACTACTTCCGCCCCGCGTTCCGCAGCTTCTCGCTCGATGCGCGCCACGATCTCGTGCAGTCCGGTCGCCTCGAAGTCCTCGACGTTCATGCTTACCTGCACGAGCCCGGCTCGCGGCAGCTCGAGCCCGAGCGCCCGCACGCCGGAGAACCCACCGTCCCGCTCCCGAACGACAGCGGCGATTTGCCTTGCCACCTCGAGCGTGCCGCGAAGGTTGACGTTGAAGGCGATCAAGGGCCTTCGCGCTCCGACGAGCACAGCCCCGACCTGCTCGTCGAGCCGATCCGCCCCGAAATCCGGAGCGAGCTCTCCTTCCTCGAGCCGGCGCCTCAATTCCTCGAGGCCGCCCGTTCGGAAGAAGGCGGGCCCACGGACGCCGGCGAGCTCCCCGTACAGGAACACGGGCAGGCCGAGCTCGTCACCCACGCGCTCCGCCAACCGCAGCGCCGCAGCGCGTGCCCGCCCGAGATCCTCGGGAACGAGCGGCACGATCGGGATGACATCGGCGGCACCGATGCGCGGATGCGCGCCGTCGTGGCGCCGCAGGTCGATGCGGTCACGCGCGCACGCGATCCCTGCCAGCAGCGCCGCCGTCAGCTCGTCCTCGAAGCCGACGAGCGTGAAGACCGAACGGTTGTGGTCTTCGTCGGCGTGCACGTCGAGCAGGCGCGCCCGCGATCCGAGCGCCTCGGCGAGCGCGTCGATCGTCGCCCGGTCACGGCCCTCCGAGAAGTTCGGCACCGACTCGAGCGGCCGCACCACGTGCGTAGTCTAGGAGCGGTGAAGGCGTACTACGACAGCCGTGCACCCGAGTACGACGAGTGGTATCGAGGCACCGGCCGCTTCGCCGATCGGGAGCGTCCCGGCTGGGACGAGGAGATCGACGCGCTGGGGCGAGCGCTCGAGGCGCTCCCACTGGCACGAACGCTCGACGTCGCCTGTGGCACTGGCTTCCTGACCCGGCACCTGCCTGGGGAGATCGTCGGCCTCGACCAGAGCGAGTCGATGCTCGACGAGGCCCGCCGCCATGCGCCCCATGCGACCTACGTTCGTGGCGACGCGCTCGAGCTCCCATTCGAGGACGGCGCGTTCGAGCGCGTCTTCGCCGGCCATTTCTACGGCCACCTCGAACCGCTGGAGCGCGACGAGTTTCTCGATGAGGCCCGGCGGGTCGCCTCGGAGCTCGTGATCGTCGACTCAGCCGTGCAACCGGACATCCCGCGCGAGGAGTGGCAGGAGCGCACCTTGAACGACGGCTCGCGCTGGCAGGTCTTCAAGCGCTACTTCGAGCCCGAGCCGCTGGCCGCAGAGCTCGGCGGCGGCGACACCGTTTTCGCCGGGCGCTGGTTCGTCGCCGTCCGCTCTTGACGCGGCGGCGCTCGCGCTACCGTTCGATCGCCTCGCTCCAGCGCGACAACCGCGCCTGCCGCGCCTGCTCCGAGGCGGGATTCCCGCTGGAGTCACTGTCGGTCGTCCAGCCCTACGAAAACCAGCGCGCGTTCATGTTCGGCCAGGCGCCGGGCGTGGTCGAGGGGCAGGAGCGACGGCCCTGGCGCGGACGCGCCGGGCAGACCCTGCGCCGCTGGCTGCAGCTCGACGAGGTGGAGTTCTACGCCACCTTCTACTGCGCCTCCGTCACGCGGTGCTACCCGGGCAGGGCCGCGAGCGGTCGGGGCGACCGGACGCCGACGCCGCGCGAGCAGGAGCTCTGCTCGTTCTGGCGCGACTGGGAGCTCTGCCTGATCAAGCCGCGGCTGGTCGTCCCGGTCGGCGGCGTCGCGGTGCGCCGGCTGCTCGGCCTGAAGAGCGTGAGCGAGTGCGTGGGCCGACGCTTCGAGCTCGACGAGGCCGTCGCCATCCCTCTGCCCCACCCTTCCGGCGCGAGCGGCTGGCTGAACGATCCGGGCAACCGTGCCCGCGTCGGGGCTGCGGCGGCACTCATCAGGGAGGAGCTCATCCGGCTCGCCGAGTCCGGCGGCTAGATTTGTCCGATGGCAGAAACCCCTAGATATCGGGACACCTTCGCCCGTTTGCTCGGGTTTCTCCGCCCCTACAAGGCCTCGCTGATCGTCTCGATCGTCCTCGCGGTCGGCTCCCAGATGATCCAGATCGCGCTGGTCTGGATCACGAAGGACGTGATCGACACCGCCATCCGCCCACATGACGAGCGGACGCTGTGGCTCTATGTCGGAGCGATCGTGGCGCTGGGCGCAATTCGCGCCGTCCTCATGGCGGGTCGCCGCCTCATCTCCGGCCGCCAGGCGCTCTCGGTCGAGATGGACATGCGCCAAGGCCTCTACTCGCACCTCGTTCGGCTCTCCTTTGGCTTCTACGATCGGCACCAGACCGGACAGCTGATGTCGAGAGCTACGGTCGACCTCCAGGGCGTTCGCTTCTTCCTCGGCTACGGGCTCATCTTCTTCTTCCAGAACGTGCTCACGGTTGCCTCGGTGACCGTGGTGCTGTTCTTCTTCCAGTGGAAGCTGGCGCTGATCGTGCTCGCCGTGATCCCGGTCATCGTCGCCCTCGCCTACCGCTACAGCCACATCGCGCATCCCACGCTTCGGGACGTGCAGCAGAAGCTCGCCGACGTCGCAACGGTCGCCGAGGAGAACATCGTCGGCGTCCACGTCGTCAAGTCGTTCGCGCAGGAGCCGCAGGAGGCGGCGAAGTTCCACGCGCGCTCTGAGGAGGTCTTCCGTCAGACGCTGCGCGCGAACCGCCAGCGCGCGCTCTACGTGCCCTTCATCTCATGGGTGCCGATGCTCGCTCAGGCGGCCGTGCTCCTCGTCGGCGCCCGGATGGTCTCGACCGGCCAGCACGCCGAGCTGACCGTCGGCGGTTTCGTCGCCTTCAACCTGTACCTGGGCATGCTGATCATGCCGCTGCGCTCGCTCGGGATGTGGATCGGGCAGGCACAGCGCGCGACGGCGTCGGGCGAGCGCATCTTCCAGGTCATGGACGAGCCGGAGGAGATCGCCGAGCGGCCCGGCGCGGTCGAGCTCCCCGAGGGCGGCGGGCACCTCCGGTTCGAAGGTGTGCGCTTCGAGTACCTCGAAGGCCGGCCCGTGCTCGACGGCATCGAGCTGGACGTCGCGCCCGGGAAGACGATCGCGCTCATCGGCCAGACCGGGGCGGGCAAGACGACGCTGACCTCGCTCGTCCCGCGCTTTTACGATGTCACCGAGGGACGCGTCACGATCGACGGCGTCGACGTGAGGGACATCGAGTTGACCTCGCTGCGCCACGCCATCGGCGTCATCTCGCAGGATCCGTTCCTCTTCTCGGCGACGGTGCGCGAGAACATCACTTTCGGCGCCCCGGATCTCGACCCGGTCCAGGTCGAGGAGATTGCACGACTCGCCCAAGCTCACGAGTTCGTGGAGCAGCTCCCGGATGGCTACGACACCGTCATCGGCGAACGGGGGATCACGCTTTCGGGCGGCCAGCGGCAACGGCTGGCGATCGCCCGCGCGCTTGCGGTCGACCCGCGCATTCTGATCCTCGACGACGCGACGGCATCGGTGGACGCGACCACGGAGGCGCGGATCCGGCTTGGCCTGCGGGAGGCCATGAAGAGCCGGACGACGGTGATCATCGCGCACCGTCTGTCGACGATCGCCCTGGCGGACGAGGTCGTGGTGCTCGACGCAGGGCGCATCGCGGCGCGCGGTACGCACGACGAGCTGCTCCAGACGAGCGCCGTCTATCGCGACATCTACGAGCACGGCCTGCTCGAGCGCCGGTTCGCCGACGCGGTCGAGGCCCGGGCGGGAGCAGAAGCGCTGGAGGCGGCGTCGTGATTCACACTTTCGGCCGGAAATCGACACAGACGGGGGCCCCTCCGCGCGGTATCGTCGCCTGTGAGGGCGGTGGGTCGGTCCCCACCCTCGAGCCGGGTGGGGGTGCGCTTTGAGGGTCTGGCAGCCCGGGAGCCATCTGATGCGGGAGCGCGACGCCCAGGTAGACGACTGGTCCTGGAAGCGCACGCAACGTCGGCTCGGAATGCTTCTGAGACTGACGAGTCCGTACCGGACGCGGACGATCCTGTCGGTGGTCTCGCTGCTGCTGGCAACGGCCACGGCACTCGCGCCGCCGCTGCTCGCCAAGTACGCGGTCGACGACGGCATCCGTCGCCAGGACCTGACCGCGCTCTGGTGGATCGTCGCCGCGTTCCTCGCCGCCGGACTGCTCAACTGGGCGATGAGCTATGCGCAGACCTATCTCACGGGCTGGGTCGGCGAGCGGATCCTCGCCGACCTGCGCAACCGGCTCTTCGACCACCTCCAGCGCCTCTCGCTCGGCTTCTTCGAGCGCAATCGCGCAGGCGTGATCATCAGCCGGCTCACCAACGACGTCGAGGCCATCGACCAGCTCGTCACCGACGGGGTCACGAGCCTCGTGCAG
>DATAOV010000070.1:0-32004 GCA_036265535.1 Gaiellaceae bacterium
GAGCGGAACGACGGCCAAGCCGAAGGGGATCGTGCACACAACGGCCGGCTACCTCGTCGGCGTCGCGGCGACGCACCACTACATCTTCGACGTCAAGCCGGCGTCCGTGTACTGGTGCGCTGCGGATGTCGGCTGGGTGACAGGGCACTCGTACATCGTCTATGGGCCGCTCTGCAACGGCACGACCGGCGTCATGTACGAAGGGGTCCCGGATTTCCCCGACCGGGATCGCTGGTGGGCGATCGTCGAGCGCTACGGCGTCGACATCCTCTACACGGCGCCCACCGCCATTCGCGCCCACATGAAGTGGGGCACGGAGCACGCCGAGAAGCACGACCTCTCGTCCATCCGGCTCCTGGGGTCGGTCGGCGAGCCGATCAACCCCGAGGCCTGGATCTGGTACCGCGAAGTGATTGGAGCCGGGCGGGTGCCCGTGGTCGACACGTGGTGGCAGACGGAGACGGGGATGATCCTGATCACGCCGCTGCCCGGGATCACGACCCTGAAGCCGGGATCGGCGACGCGGCCATTCCCTGGAGTGGACGCTGCGGTCTACGACGAGCAGGGGAACGAGGTCGGCCCCGGCGGAGGCGGCTACCTCGTCCTGCGTCGCCCGTGGCCGGCGATGCTCCGCGGCATCTACAAGGACGACGAGCGGTACCGCGAGACGTACTGGTCGAGGTACCCGGAGGTCTATTTCGCAGGCGACGGCGCGCGGATCGACGGCGAGGGCGACTTCTGGCTGCTCGGCCGCGTCGACGACGTGATGAATGTCTCCGGCCACCGCATCTCGACGATTGAGGTCGAGAGCGCCCTGGTCGACCACCGCGAGGTCGCCGAGGCTGCCGTCTGTGGGCGATCTGACGACCGCACGGGGCAGGCGATCGTCGCCTACGTGACGCTCAAGGGCGGCGAGGAGGGCTCGGTCGAGAAGCTGGAGGAGCTCCGCAACCACGTCGCGGCCAAGATCGGCCCGATCGCGAAGCCGGCGAACATCGTCTTCACACAGGAGCTGCCGAAGACCCGCAGCGGCAAGATAATGCGCCGCCTCCTGCGCGACGTCGCGGAGAACCGGGCGCTGGGGGATACGACGACGCTGGCCGACCCGGCGGTCGTGGAGGAGATCAAGGACCGCGCCGTCGCGGAGACGAGCGAGGGTTAGCTTTTCGTGAGGAGCTCGGCAAAGCGCTCCTCGTCCTCGAACGGCCCGATCAGCGCGAGGTTGATCCCGTTCGAGCCGATCACGTCCTGCGCGACGCGCTGGACGTCGTCGGCCGTCACCGCGTCGAGCCCGTCGAGGACCTCTTGCGGTTCGACCGCCTGCCCCTCGAGCACCTCGCGGCTGAGCCCGAACATGGTCATGCCCTGCGGGTTCTCGAGCCGTAGGACGAACCGCCCCTTCGCGAGCGCACGCGCCTTTTCGAGCTCGTCGCCGGGCACCGTCTCGTCGGCGATCCGCCGGAACTCGCGCGCGATCGTTTCGACTGCCTCGTCGCAGCGGGCGATATCCACGCCGGCCTGTGAGTAGAGCGAGCCGGCGTCCGTGTAGCTCTGGTTGGCCGCAAAGACGTAGTACGCGAGCCCTCGCCGCTCGCGCACCTCGCTGAAGAGCCGCGACGACATACCCGTTCCGAGAATCGTCGCCAGCATCTGGAGTGCGTAGCGGTCGGGGTGGATGAACGGGTAACTGCGCACGCCGAGGCAGACGTGTGCCTGGTCGGAGTCCTTGTGGTGCACCGTGACGCGAGGGCCGCCGTCGCCGTTCAGCTGCACCGGCTCGGGCGCGGGTGTGTGGGCCGCCTCGAGGTCGCCGAGCAGGCGCTCGACCGTCGCGAGCGCGTTGCCCTCGAGCCGGCCGCCGAGGCCGACGACCATCCGCACGGGCTTGTACCAGCGCCCGATGTAGTCGAGGAACGTGTCGCGGGTCGCGGCACGGACCGTCTCCTTGCGCCCGATGATGTCCCAGCCGAGCGGCTGGTCGCCGTAGAGGAGCTGGTCGTACACGCCGCCGATGAAGTCGCGCGGCGTGTCGTAGTACATGTTCATCTCTTCGACGATCACGCCCTTCTCGCGCTCGATCTCCTCGGGCTCGAACTTCGAGTTGCGGAGCATGTCGACGAGGACGTCCAGCGCACGATCCCGGTAGTCCGCGGCGCACTTGACGTAGTAGCCCGTGTACTCCTTGCTCGTGAAGGCGTTGAACTCGGCGCCGAGCGAATCGACCTCCATCCCGATCTCGCGCGCCGTCGGCCGGCGCTCCGTCCCCTTGAAGAACATGTGCTCCGCGAAGTGCGCGATCCCGTTCGTCTCCGGGGTCTCGTACCGGGAGCCCGCGGCGAGCATGATCATGCAGATGACCGACTGCACCTGCGGCATGTCGGCGGTGATCACGCGCAGGCCGTTCGAGAGCTCGTGTCGCTCGAACACGCTCATCACGCGGCCAGCCTCTCGCGCCATTCGTCGGGAATCGTCACGGTCTTTCCCTTGTCGTAGTCGTAGCCGACCAGCACGCTCTTGGCCTCGGCGACCACTTCGTCGCCGACGCGCAGCTCGTAGTCGAGGTCGAAGCTCTTATCACCGAAACGGCTTGCTCGTACACCGACCTCGACCTCCTCGCCGAAACCGACGGGAGTGCGGAAGTCGATCTCTATCCGCGCGACGATGATGGAGATGTCCTCGAGGGTGGCAGCCGCGCCCAAGTGGACCAGAAACGCGACGCGCGCCGATTCAATGTAGGTCAAGAACACCGCATTGTTCACGTGCCCCATCGCATCGAGGTCACGGAAGCGGACGCGCTCGCGGTGGACGAACATCGGCGCGATGCTATCGGCGGGGGCGGTCCTCCCGGCGCCAGACGAAGCGCAGTGCCTGCCACTCGCCGTCGATGGCGCAGCTCTTGTTGTCGACGAGCCCCGCGTCGAGCCCCGTCCGCTGCACCGCGTCAAAGTCGAGGTCGGTCCCGATCTCGGCGCTCTTCTTGGGCCAGGCCACCCAGAGGCCGTCGCCGGGGTCGAGGGTGTCGCGCAATGACGCGAAACGGCGCCGGAGCTCGTCGCGGCTGGCGGTGAAGAGGACGAGGACGGCGGTGTCGGGCCTGGCGCCGAGCTTTCTCGAGAGCGGCGTGGCCGAGTACTCCTTCTCCGGCATCGACACGGACGGTACGGGATGCGAGATGCTCCGCGCGTGGCGGGAGAAGAGATGCGCAGGGCGATCTTCGCCCAGCCCGAGTGGCTGCGCGGAGTGCCGACCGACAAGCGCCTCCCAGAAGGGCGGGTGCTCTACACCGGCTGTGGCACGTCCTTCCACGCCGCCCAGACCGGGGGCGCGGCACTGCAGGCGCTGGAGCTCGTCCTGGCGCCCCAGCAGGAGGCCGACCTGCTGGTCGCGGTCAGTCACGAGGGCGACACGCCGCTGACGGTCGAGGCGGCGCGTGCCTTCGCTGGGCCGGTCTGGCTCGTGACCGCGAAGCCGGAAAGCCCGCTGGGCGACCTCGCCGAGGAAGTGCTCCTGGCCACGCCCGAAGTGGAGCGGAGCTGGTGCCACACCGTGAGCTACACGTGCGCTGTGGCCACGGTCGCGGCGCTGCGCGGCGACGAGGTGAGCGGCCTTCCGGCCGCCGTCGAGTCTGCGCTGGAGGAGCGGGAGCCAGTCGGTGAGCAGGAGCGCTACCTGATCGCCGGCGCAGGGCGCGACTGGCCGACCGCGCAGGAGGCAGCGCTGAAGCTGCGCGAGGGCGCCTTCGTGGCGGCGGAGGCGCATGAGACGGAACAGCTCCTTCACGGACACCTGGCGGCGATCGACGAGTCGGTTCGGGCCTTCGTCATCGAGGGCGAGGGTCGAGCGGCCGAGAGGGCGGCCGGTGCGGTGAAGGCGTTGCGCGAGCTCGGGTGCGAGACGACGCTCGTCCCGAGCGTGCACCCGGTCGTCGACATCGTCCGCTTCCAGCTGCTGACGCTCGACCTCGCAGAAGCCAGAGGGGTCGATCCGGACAAGATCCGACGCGACGACGAGCGCTGGGAGCGAGCCCGCGCCGCCTACGACTAAGGGCGCTTTCCCCCGGGGGACCCCACCGGTTGTTCCCCCGTGAACAACGCTACTCGTCTCCGGCGCACGTGTGGTTGACGCTTGGTGCCGAAAGCGTGACTACTCGTGGGCGCGCCAGGCGCCCAGCAGCTCGGCTTCGCGCGCGGGCTGCATCCCTGCGGCCCCGAGCCGGTCGGTCTCGGCGACCAGCGGCGCACCGGTCTCGCGCGACCAGGCCAGGGTGTCGGCGACGGTCTCGGCGACCGGCCGGAAGCGCAGGCCCGCTGCAACCGCCCGTGAGACGTCCGCCTGGATGAAGGCCGCTTCGGCGCCGGCGAGCCAGAGTGGGAGTTCCATCCACTGCCCGACCTCCCGCTCGAGCAGAAACGGCTCGTCGACCCAGACGAACCGCGCATCGCTGCCGGACACCTCACGGCAGACCTCGAGCAGGTCGCCGAACGGCTCGGCCGGCCGGACGGCGTTGAACGTCCCCGCGGTGCGCTCCTCCGCCAGCTGCACGAGCCACGCGCCGAGGTCGCGCGCGTCGACGAACTGCACTCGTCGCGTTGGCGGCGCCGGGGCGAGCACGTCGCCACCCTGGGCGACCCGCAACGGCCAGTAGGTGAACCTGCCGGTCGGGTCGTGCGGTCCCACGATCAGCCCGGCCCGGACGCTTGTGTGTGAGCCCGGCAGCACCTGCGTGAGCAAGCGCTCGCACGCAGCCTTGAGCTCGGCGTACTCCTCGAGTACCTCCTCCGTGCGCGGTTCGACCTCGAACACCGGTGCGCTCTCGTCGAAGTCCGGCTCGTAGGGCTCGCGGTAGACCGAGATGGACGAGACGAACACGTAATGGCCCACCGAGTCGCGCAGCAGCTCCGCCGACGCCCGCAGAACGCGCGGTACGAAGCCCGACGGGTCGATCACCGCGTCCCACTCGCGGCCCTCGAGCGCCGAGAGGTCGCCGTCCCGGTCGCCCCGGAGCTTCTCGGACTCCGGGAAGAGCTCGGGATTCGTCTCGCCGCGGTTGAAGAGCGTGACCTCGTGACCCCGCTCGAGCGCCGACTCGACCGCCGCGCGGCCGAGGAACTTCGTCCCGCCGAGAACCAGGAGCCTCACAGCGCCCGCAGCTCTTCCAGCAGTCCGTCGACCTCCTCGGCGGTGTTGTAGTGGACGATGCCGGCCCTGACGCCGCCGTCTGGGAGCCCGAGGCGCTCCATGGCCTCGACGGCGTAGTAGTTCCCGTGCCAGACGGCGAAGCCGCGCTCACCGAGGCGGGTTGCCACCTCGGCCGGCGTGCGCCCCTCGACCGTGAAGCAGAACGTGGGGACGCGCCCGTCCATGGTCGGTAGGCCATGGAGCCAGCACGAGTCGGGCAGGCCTTCGAGAAATTGGGTGCCGAGCTCGCGTTCGTAGGCGACGATCGCGTCCATTCCGACCCAGTCCATGTACGTACACGCCGCGACGAGACCCGCGAGGAGCTCGTGCGGCAGCGTGCCGGTCTCGAACCGGTGCCCGAGCGGCTGCTCCGGTGCGGGTCGCACCTTGTACGGCCGCCATCGCTCGAGCAACTCGCCCCTGGCGAAGGCCATACCGAGGTGTGGCCCGAAGAACTTGTACGGCGAGCAGATCAGGACGTCGAGATTCGCAGCCGTGACGTCGATCGGCCCGTGCGGGGCGTAGTGCACCGCGTCGACCCAGGCCAGCGCGCCGACCTCGTGAGCGAGCTCGGCCACCCGCGCCACATCCACGAGCGTCCCGAGGGCATTCGACGCCCAGGGATACGCGACCACTCGGGTGCGCTCCGACAGCTGCGCCGCAAGGTCGTCGAGGTCGAGCGTCGTGTCGTCGCGCATGTCCGCGAACCGGACGACGAGGTCGAGATCGTGGGCGAGCTCGAGCCAAGGCGCGACATCCGCGTCGTGGTCGAGCCGGGTCACCACGATCTCGTCACCGGCCGCGAGCTCTCGCCCGAGCGTACGCGTGAGGGCGAAGTTGAGCGTCGTCATGTTGGCGCCGAAGACGATCTCCTCCGGCTTGCAGCCGAGGAAGTCAGCGGCCGTCCGCCGGGAGTCGTCGACCAGCACCTCGGTCCGGCGGCTCGTCTCGTACGGGCCGCTGACGTTGGCGTTCGAATCCCGCAGGTAGCCCGCGATCGCGTCGATCACCTCGTCCGGAACCTGTGTCCCGCCGGGACCGTCGAAGAACGCCAGATCCCTGTCAAGTGCAGAGAAACGGCTGCGTGCGGCGGCAACGTCGAACGCGGTCGTGCTCACGATCAGACGGTATCCGATAGAACGTTGTTATCGGTTGCAATCGGTGAGACACTGACGCCCGGACCGGGCGGTCTAGGAGAGGAGGGCTATGGAAGCCGCCGCAGTTCCAGCAGCGGACGTCAAGGAGGGTGTGCCAGCAGCCGTCGTAGCTGCGCGCGACCTGACGCGCCGCTACGGAGAGGGCGATACGGCAGTCGACGCTCTGGGCGGGGTCGAGATCGACGTGGAGCGCGAGAAGCTGACCGCCGTCATGGGGCCGTCGGGCTCCGGCAAGTCGACGTTGATGCACATCCTCGCCGCGCTCGACAAGCCGACCTCCGGCACGGTCTGGATCGCGGGCACCAACGTGGGCGAGCTGAACGACACGCAGACCACGAAGCTGCGGCGCGAGCACATCGGGTTCGTCTTCCAGTTCTTCAACCTGCTGCCGATGCTGACGGCCGAGGAGAACATCGTCCTCCCGCTCACGATCGCAGGCGAGAAGCCGGAAAAAGAGTGGCGCGAGGACCTGTTGAAGAAGGTCGGGCTCGAAGACCGGCGGACGCACCGTCCCGCTGAGCTGTCGGGGGGCCAGCAGCAGCGCGTCGCGATCGCGCGCGCGCTCGTCTCCCGGCCGACAGTGGTGTTCGCGGACGAGCCCACCGGCAACCTGGACTCGAAGACGAGCGGTGAGATCCTCGAACTGATGCGCGACTCGGTCGATGCGCTCGGCCAGACGACGGTCATGGTCACGCACGACCCGCATGCGGCCGCGATCGCCGACCGGATTCTGTTCCTCGCGGACGGCCTGATCGTGCGCGACCTGCCGCGATCCGATCCGGGCGCCGTGATCGCGGCCATGGACGAACTGACGCAGGCCTGATGCTCAGCGTCGCGTTGAAGGGCCTCGCAGGCCGGAAGGTCCGCGCCTCGCTGACCGCGGTCGCGATCGTGGTCGGGGTCGCGATGATCAGCGGCACCTACATCCTCACGGACACGATCAACAACGGCTTCAACACGATCGTCGTCAACTCGTACAAGAACGCCGACGTGGTTGTCTCCGGTCAGGCTGCGTTCAAGAACACGAACGGAAACGGCGTCGAGACGCCGACGTTCCCGGCCTCGGTGCTCGTGAAGGTGAAGGCCCTCCCCGACGTGGCCGCGGCCGCCGGGTCGGTGACGAGCGACAGCGTCAAGCTGATCGGCAAGGACGGGAAGGTGATCGACACCGGCGGCGCCCCGTCGCTCGGGTTCTCCGTCGACCCGCATGAGCAGCAGTTCAACCCGACGAAGCTGACCGCCGGCTCCTGGCCGAATGGGCCAGACCAGGTAGCGATCGACAAGGCGACGGCCTCGCACGAGAACTTTCGGGTGGGGGACACGATCAGGCTGCAGGCGGTGGGCCCGCAGCGATCGTTCCAGCTCTCGGGGATCGCGGAACTCTCCGGCGTGGGCTCGATCGGGGGTGCCACCTTCGCCCTCTTCGACCTCCCGACGGCTCAGCGGGTGTTCGACAAGCCCGGCCAGCTCGACGTGATCCGTATCCAGTCGAAGGCGGGCGTCAGCAATTCGAAGCTCGTCTCTGAGATCAAGCCGCTGCTGCCCACCACTGCGACCGTCCGCGACACGAACGCTCAGGTCAAGGAGGACAAGAAAGATCTGAGCTTCGTCTCGTTCTTCAAGTACATCCTGCTCGCCTTCGCGGGGATCGCCTTGTTCGTGGGCGCTTTCGTGATCGCGAACACGCTCTCGATCACGATCGCCCAGCGGATGCGCGAGTTCGCCACGCTGCGGACGCTGGGAGCGTCGCGCCGCCAGGTGCTCTGGTCGGTTGTGATCGAGGCGCTGGTAATCGGCATCCTCGGCTCGCTCGTCGGGCTCTTCCTCGGGCTAGGCCTGGCGAAGTTGCTGAACAAGCTCTTCGTCATCTTCGGCATCGACCTTCCGCAGGGCCAGACCGTCTTCGCGACGCGCACGGTAATCGTCTCGCTCCTCGTAGGCACGATCGTGACCCTCATCGCCAGCATCCGCCCCGCCCGCAGGGCCACGCGTGTGCCGCCCATCGCCGCCGTGCGCGAAGGATCCGTGCTCCCGGTCTCGCGGTTCGCCAAGTACGGGCCGGTCACGGCGCTCGGCATCCTCGCGGCTGCGATCGCGCTCGTTGCCTTCGGGACTCTGGGCAGCGGAATCGCGACCGGGCCCCGCCTGCTGATGCTCGGATTGGGTGTGCTCCTGCTCTTCTTCGGTGTCTCGATGAACGCGGCGCGGGTGGTCCGCCCGCTCGCGGCCGTGCTCGGCGCCCCGACCCGCGCGATCGGCGGTGCACCGGGGATCCTCGCGCGTGACAACGCGACGCGGAACCCCTCGAGGACGGCCTCGACGGCGTCGGCGTTGATGATCGGCCTCGCGCTCGTCACGTTCGTGGCGATCTTCGGCCAGGGCGTTTTCAAGTCGTTCGAAGACGCCGTCGACCAACTCTTCATCGCCGACTACGCCGTCACGGCGACCAACACATTCAGCCCGATCGACGTCGCCGCGGGCAAGTCGCTCGTGGGGAAGCCCGGGGTCAGCGACGTGACGCCGATTCGCGCCGGGTCCGCCCATTTCCTCGGCAGCGACCACGACCTCACGGCCGTCGCTCCGAACGTCGCGACCGGAGTTCGCATCGACTGGAAGCAAGGCGGCACCTCGGTTCCCGGCCGGCTCGGCACCGACGGCTTCTTCACCGACACCGACTACGCCAAAAGCAAGCACTTGCACATCGGCTCACCCGTGAGCCTGGAGTTCCCGAGCGGCAAGCGAGTGAACGTGCGGCTGATCGGGCTCTACGAGCAGCCGAACGGCGGCTCGCCTTTCGGCGACGCGACGATCTCGACCAAGCTCTTCGACCAGTACATCCCGAGGCCGAGGGACGAGATGGTCCTGGTCAACACTCCGGACGGCGTCAGCGACGCCAACACGCAGACGCTGAAGGACGATGTCTCGGGCTTCGCCGATGCGAAGGTGCAGACACGCGACGAGTTCAAGGCGAACTTCATCAAGCCGATCAAGAAGATCCTCAACCTGCTCTACGCTCTGCTCGCGCTGTCGGTGATCGTGAGCCTCGTCGGGATCATCAACACGCTCGTCCTCACCGTCTACGAGCGGACGCGCGAGCTCGGGATGCTGCGGGCGGTGGGAATGACCAGGCGGCAGGTACGGATGATGATCCGCTACGAGAGCATCGTCACGTCGCTGATGGGCGCGGCCCTC
Source organism: Gaiellaceae bacterium (assembly GCA_036265535.1). Lineage (GTDB taxonomy): Bacteria > Actinomycetota > Thermoleophilia > Gaiellales > Gaiellaceae > AC-32. Next base: position 9,528 of record DATAOV010000070.1, read on the forward strand.
GGAATGGTAGTCGGCGTCTTCCTCGCCGCCCTCGTTGCGCAGGCTCTCTCGGGTCAGGGCGTCGTCTTCGCGATTCCGTGGGTGCAGCTCGTCTACTTCGTGCTGGCCGCGATCCTGGTAGGCATCCTGGCCGCGGTGATCCCCGCGCGCAGGGCTGCTCGCCTGAACGTGCTGAGGGCTCTTCAGTACGAGTAATCCGATCCGTCCGGAGCCGTGCATAGGCTCCGCTCGTGCGACGCCTGCGACCGCTGAGCGAGGAGGAATGCTACCTCCGCTGCTACGGCTCCTTCGAGGCGACGGTGCGGCTGGTGCAATTCGAGCCGCGGCGCCCGTGGGCACTCGGCCGGATCACCGGTGAGGAGCTGCGCCGGCTCTTCGAGGTTCGGCTGGACTCGCGTGAGGCGGAGCTCGCCGCGTGAGGGCGTGCCCGAGCTGGACCCGCTCCGGTCAAGGCGGAACCTGGCGCTCGTGGTCGCGGCGCAGACGCCCCAAGCCGCTCGGCCATGAGCGGCCCTGCGCGCCGCGGGCTCGGCGTCGCGGGCACTGCACCTAGCGCGGTCCCGGACGTCCTCGGCCCCGGCCTGGACGTCGTCTTCTGCGGGATCAATCCGGGCTTCGTCTCGGCGGCGGCTGCTGCCCACTTCGCCAATCCCCGGAACGACTTCTGGCGGCTGCTCCACGCCGCCGGCTTCACGCCCCGGCTCCTGCGCCCGGACGAGCAGTTCGAATCGCTCGACTACCGGATCGGCCTGACCAACGCCGCGCCGCGGACCACGCGCGGGTCCGGCGATCTTCGCCGCGGCGACTTCGCGGGCGCGGCCGACCGGCTCGAGCGGCTCGCGAACGACCTGGCCCCTCGCGCGATCGCGTTCGTCGGCAAGGAGGCCTACCGCGGCGCGTTCGGCGAGCGGGCGGAGCTCGGGCTGCAGAAGCGGCGCCTGGGCCAGACCCGGCTCTTCGTCCTGCCGTCGACCTCCCCCGCGAATGCCGCGGTTCCCTGGGACGAGCGCCTGCGCTGGTTCCGCGCGCTTCGCAGGGCCGTCCCCAGCGCCTAGCCGATCAACCGCGCCAGCGGTTCGTGATCGGCGTGCGCCGGTCGCGGCCGAATGCCTTCGGCGTCAGGCGGACCCCGGGCGGAGCCTGGCGGCGCTTGTACTCGGCCCGGTCGATCAGCGCCAGTGCTCGTTCGACGACGTCGCGGTCGAAGCCGTCGGCGGAGAGCTCCTCGCGGGAGCGGTCCTGCTCGACGTAGGCCTCGAGCACTCGGTCGAGGGCGGAGTAGGGCGGGAGCGAGTCCTCGTCGAGCTGGTTGGCGCGGAGCTCAGCGCTCGGCGCTCGCTCGATGATCGACGCGGGGATGAGCTCGCGCTGAGGCAGCGCTTGCGATGCCGCCGAAGGGTCGGGGCCCGCTGTGCCGGCGCCGACGCTGACCAAGCGCTCGTTCAGGTGCCGGGCGAGCCGGAAGACGTCGGTCTTGAAGACGTCCTTGAGCAGCGCGAAGCCGCCGGCCATGTCGCCGTAGAGCGTCGCGTACCCGACGGAGAGCTCCGACTTGTTCCCGGTTGCAACCACGAGCCAGCCGAACTTGTTCGAGAGCGCCATCAGCAGCACGCCGCGGACCCGAGCCTGCAGGTTCTCCTCGGCGAGATCGGCCGCCCGGCCGGCGAAGCTCTCTGCCAGGACGCCGTCGAACGCGTGAACGATCTCTTCGATCGGGAGCTCGCGAAACTCGGCCCCGAGACGCTCGGCGAGCAGCCGCGCGTCCCGTCGGGTCTCCTCCGAGGAGAAGCGCGACGGCATCGAGACGCAGTGCACGCGCTCGGCTCCGAGCGCCTCGACGGCCAGCGCTGCGGTGAGCGCAGAGTCGATTCCGCCCGAGATGCCGACCACGACCTCGCGAAATCCGTTCTTCTCGACGTAGTCGCGCAGCCCGAGCTCGAGCGCGAGGCGCATCTGCTCGAGCTCGTCGAGAGGTGTCGCCAGCTGCGGCTCGACCGGCCCGGCCGGTGTGCCCGGCACGCCCACGTGGACGACCGGCGCTTCCGGAACCGCGCCTCGCTCGCGCACGAGCGCGCGCCGGCGCACGTCCCGCAGGCGGCGCCCGACGGCGTCGGCCGGGTCGATGTCCACGACGAGCAATGCCTCCTCGAAGCCCGGCGCCCGGGCGAGGACGTGTCCCTCTTCGTCGAGCACGAGCGAGTTACCGTCGAAGATCAGCTCGTCCTGCCCTCCGACGCTGTTGCAGAAGGCGACGAAGCACGAGTTGTCTCGCGCGCGCGTGGCGAACATCTCCTCGCGCTCCCGGTCGCGCCCGACGTGGAACGGCGACGCCGAGATGTTCGTCAGCAGCTGGGCGCCCGCGAGCGCGAGGTCGGTCGCAGGCGGACCGGGCTGCCACATGTCCTCGCAGATGGTGGGGCCGATCAGCGTGCCGCCGTGCTCGAGCAGCACCAGGTCGCGTGCAGGCGCGAAGTAGCGGTCCTCGTCGAAGACGCCGTAGTTCGGCAGGAAGCGCTTGCGATAGAGCGCCTTCAGCTCCCCGTCCGCGCAGATCGCGCAGGCGTTGAAGAGATCGCGGTCGAAGTGGGGAACCCCGACGAACGCGACGATTCCGTTCGTCGCCCGGACGATCGCGCCGAGCGATTCCTCTGCTGCTCGCACGAAGCCTGGGCGGAGCAAGAGGTCCTCCGGCGGATAGCCGGTGACGGCCAGCTCGGGGAAGAGCAGGAGGTCCGCGCCCGCCGCCTTCGCCTCCTGGAGCCCGCGCAGGATCCGATCCCGGTTGCCGTCGAGATCGCCGACGGTGGTGTTGATCTGAGCGAGCGCAAGTCTCATAGTCAGGTTTTAGCCTATCAGTCGAAAACTCACGAGTACCGGTGGAGGAAGTCATCACGACTCGGCTCGCCTTCGCGTGATACGGAGCAGCCGAGAGCAGATCCCAGCCGTGGTAGTTGCCCGGGAAGAGCGCCAGTGCTTGTGGCTCGAACCCGCTCTCCGCAGCAGCTCGCGCGCGTCGGCCGGAGGCAGGTAGCCGTCGCCCCGCGCCGAGACGATCAGGACCGGCACACGCAGCTTGGGTACCGCGTCCGCCGCGTCGAGCTCGCTCTGCGGGCCGCCATACTGGTTCGCGAGCTCGGTCTCACCCGACACGCTGACGACTCCGGCGATCTTCGAACCGAGCCGCGAGCCGGCAACCATGCTCGTCACCCCGCCGAAGGACGCACCCATCAGGAAGACCCTCTTTGCGCCCTCTCGCTTCAGCTCGTCGACGGCGCCCTCGAGATCGCGGACGAATCGGCCCGCCTTGCCCGTGCTGCTCGGCGATTCCGAGAGGCCGAAATGACGGTGGTCGAACAGCAGGACGCGGAACCCGGCGTGGCTCAGGACGCGGGCATACGGAAGCCACCCGCAAAGGTCGGCGGGGGACTCGTGGGCGAGCACGACACCCGTCGCGCCGCTGCCGAGGACCGAGCCGTCCAGGAGGACGCGTCGGAGGCGCGAAACCACCCGACCTTGGTGTGCGTCTGCGAATCACCCTGCCCGCTTCCGCACCGTTGCGAGAGCGCCGGCAGCTTCGCGCCGCTCGCGTCAAGGGTGCTCTCAGACCCCGCGCAGCCCGCGAAGGCGAGGGCGAGAGCGGCACAGGCGAGGGCCCGCACTAGCGGCGCAGGCGGATCGCGTTGAGGTCGTCGCGCCTGATCTCGTCCGACCGGGCGATCAACTCTTCGATGTTGTCGTGCTCCGCGTGGAGGTAGCGCCCCGCCAGCTCGTCGGCTCGACCGGAGGCGAGCACGCGTACGAGGCGCGGCGCCAGCTCCGGCGGCGTCCAGGGCGCATCGTCCGAGAAGCTGCTGCCCGTCATCTCGGTCTTGACGAGGCCCGGGCTGAAGTGGAAGACGGGAATCCGGCCGTCGAGCTCGTTCGCGAGTGTCTCCCCGTAGCGGCACACGGCTGCCTTGCTCGCAGAGTACGCAGTGCTGCTCGAGCCTGGAAGGTATGCCGCCCCGCTGCCGGTGATGACGATCCGGCCCTTGCCGCGCTGGAGCATCCCCAGGATGACCGCTCTGCAGCAGAGGTGGACGCCGAGGACGTTCACCTCGAGAACGTGCCACCAAGCAGCGGGGTCTGCCTCCCACGTTGCGCCGCCCTGGCCGCCGATGCCGGCATTGGAGACGAGGAGGTCGATCGGGCCGAGCTCGCGCTCGACCTCGGCCACCGTTCGCTCGACGGCCTCGCGGTCGGTGACGTCCAGCTCGAACGCCAGCCCGCCGGTCTCGTCCGCGACCTGGTCGACCTGAGCCCGGGTTCGCGCGGCCACCGCGACACGTGCGCCCGCCGCGGCGAGCTCGCGGGCGATGCCGGCGCCGATCCCGCGGCCGCCGCCGGTGACGAGGGCTACCTGTCCGTCGAGTCTGTCAGCGGGTTGCGACACGTTCTATCTCCTCCAGCGTCTCGGGGTTCTCGAGCGACGAGAGGTCGCCGGGGTCCGAGCCGAGCGCCTTGGCGCGCACGGCCCGCCGTACGATCTTGGCACTGCGGGTCTTCGGCAGGGCCGAGACGAAGAGCACGCGCTCCGGCGCGAAGGCCTTGCCGAGGTCGCCCGCCGCGACGGCTCGGAGCTCTGCGGCCAGCTCCTCACTCGGCTCCACCCCGGGCACGAGGGCGCAGAAAACCCACGCGACCTCCCCCTTGACCTCGTGCGGTACGCCCACCGCCGCCGCTTCCGCGACCGCGGGGTGGGCGACGACGGCGGACTCCAGCTCGGCCGGGCCCACACGCTTGCCCGCGATGTTCAGCGTGTCGTCGGAGCGGCCGTGCAGGAACCAGTAGCCGTCCTCGTCCACCGAAGCCCAGTCGCCGTGCACCCAGATCCCCGGCAGCCGCCGCCAGTAGCTGTCCAGATAGCGCTCGGGGTCGCGCCAGAAGCCTCTGGTCATGCCCGGGAACGGCTTACGGCAGACGAGCTCGCCGACCTCGCCCCGAACCGAGCGGCCCTCGGCGTCCACCACGTCCATGGCCATCCCGAGGGCCGGGCCGCCGAGCGAGCACGCCTTGATCGGCTCTGCGACCGTCGGCGAGAGGAAGCAGGCGGCCACCTCCGTGCCGCCAGAGCAGTTGATGATCGGGCAGCGGCTGCCTCCGACGTTCTCGAACAGCCAGCGATAGGGCTCGGGGTTCCACGGCTCACCGGTCGTGACGAGGACGCGCAGCGAGGAGAGGTCGTGGCGCGAGACGAGCTCCTCGCCGTGTGGGATCAGGGCGCGCGTGAGCGTGGGCGAGAGACCGAGGATCGAGACTCGCTCGCTCTCGACCAGCCCCCAGAGCCGGTCGGGTTCGGGCCAGTCGGGCGCTCCCTCGGCGAAGACGATCGTGCAGCCGAGCGCCATGCCGCCGACCACCTCCCACGGGCCCATGATCCAGCCCATGTCGGTGACGAAGTGGATCACGTCGTCGGGTCGCGCGTCCGCCTGGTAGGCAACCTCGCGGGAAATCGAGACGAGGAAGCCTCCCTGGACGTGGAGGACGCCCTTGGGCGGGCCGGTCGTGCCAGAGGTGTACGTGAGCAGGTACGGGTGCTCCGAGTCGACCTCGAGCGGCGCCAGCTCACCGCGCGAGTCCGCCACGGCATCCTCCCAGAAGAGGTCACGGCCGGAGGCCATCGGCACGTCTCCGCGGCCGAGCCGGCGCCAGACGACGACATGCTCGACCGAGGGCGACTCCGCCAGCGCCTCGTCGACGAGCGCCTTCATCGGGACCTCGCGGCCGCGGCGCAGCGAGCCGTCGGCGGTGACGACCACCTTCGCTTCAGCGTGCCGGAGCCGGGCCGCGATCGCAGGCGCGGCAAAGCCGGAGAAGACGGGAACCTGGATCGCCCCGAGGTGCGCGCACGCGTGCGAGGCAACGGCCACCTCGGGCGACATCGGCAGGAAGATCGCGACCCGGTCGCCCGGGCCGACCCCGAGGGCGGCAAGTGCCTCGGCGAACCGGGTGACCGCGTCCGAGAGCTCGCGGTAGGTGAGCGCCCGCCGTTCGCCCTCCTCGCTCTGCCAGACGGCCGCCTCGGCGTCGGCGCGCTCTCCGCGGGCCCAGCGGTGGACGCAGTTCTCGGCGAGGTTGAGCTTGGCGCCGACGAGCCACGTTGCCCACTCGGGACCGTTCGAGGTGTCGACCACGGCCTCCCACGGCTGCGAGAACTCGAGCCCCAGGTCGTCGATCGCCGCCGGCCAGAACTGTTCCGGCTCGTCCTGCGAGAAGCGCAGAAGCTCGGCGTAGTCCTCGAAGCCGAGCCTGCGCGCGAGGCGGAGCGCGTTCGAACGCTCGCGCACCTCGTCGGTCGGTTTCCAGATCGGGCCCACGCGCGCCAAGACTAACGAGCCTTGACCGCTTAGCTAGCGGGGGCTAACCTAGTGAGGACTAACTTATCGGCGAGGCGAGGAGTGGGACGCGTGCGCGCACGGATCTTTGCGGAGGAGAACAAGAAATGGTGGACGCTGGGGGCGGTTTCCTTCGGGCTCTTCATGATCATGCTCGACAACACGATCGTGAACGTCGCGCTGCCCTCGATCCAGCGTGACCTGAGCATCGGCATCTCGGAGCTCGAGTGGGTCGTGAACGGCTATGCGCTCACCTTCGCGGTGCTGATGCTGACCGGAGGGAAGCTCGCCGACCTCTTCGGCCGACGCCTCCTCTTCATCATCGGCCTCGCCATCTTCACCGGCGCCTCGCTCGCCTGCGGCATGGCGCCCGACGCGAACGTGCTCATCGGCGCGCGCGTCGTGCAGGGCGTGGGCGCGGCCATGATGAACCCGGCCACGCTCTCGATCATCACCGCGACCTTCCCGCCCCGCCAGCGCGGGATGGCCATCGGGATCTGGGCGGGAGTCTCCGCGCTCGCGCTCGCGATCGGCCCGCTCGTCGGCGGCCTGATAACCCAGCACATCAGCTGGAACTGGATCTTCTTCATCAACGTCCCCATCGGGATCCTCGCGATGGTCGTCGCCCGGCTCGTGATCAGGGAGTCGCGTGACACCTCGGCCGAGCAGCGCCTCGACCTGCCGGGCCTGCTCACCTCGGCGATCGGGCTCTTCGCCCTCACCTACGCGCTGATCGAGGCGAACAAGTACGGGTGGACGTCGCCGCGGATCCTCGCGCTCTTCGCCGTCGCCGCGATCGGTCTGACCGCATTCGTGCTGCTCGAGCTGCACCAGCGCGTGCCGATGCTCGATCTCTCGCTCTTCCGCAACGCGACCTTCGCAGGGGCGAACACGATCATGCTCCTCATCGCGCTCGCGATGTTCGGCGTCTTCTTCTACGTCTCGCTCTACGTGCAGAACGTCCTTCACTACTCGCCGACTCAGGCCGGCGCGACCTTCCTGCCGATGACGCTCTGCATCGTGTTCCTAGCGCCGATCGCAGGGAAGGTCAGCGACCGCTTCGGCCCGAGATGGCTGATCGCCTCCGGGATGACGCTCGTCTCCGGCTCGCTCGTGATCTTCGCGCAGCTCAACCAGAACTCGACGTTCTGGGACATCTTCCCCGGGCTCCTCGTCGGGGGCGCCGGCATGGCGATGTCGATGGCCCCGACGACCGCGACGGCGATGCACGCCGTTCCGGTGGACAAGGCCGGCGTCGGCTCGGCAGTGCTGAACAGCATGCGCCAGGTCGGCGGGTCGCTTGGAATCGCGATCATGGGCGCGATCGTCGCGTCCTATGTGCACGTGCAGCCGCCCGCGCCTCAGGCCGTCGATCAGTTCGTGCAGGGCTTCCAGCGCTCGTTGCTCGTCGCCGCGGGGATCGCCTTCGTCGCCGCGCTCGTCGCGGTGGTGACCTTGCGCAAGCCCGAAGAGGCCGACGAGCCGGCGCAGCTCTCGGAGCTCGCCGCGTGACCGAGGCTCGCATCCGTCTGACCGCGACCGAGCGGCGCGCGGCGGTCGTCGAGACTGCCTGCCGGGTCTTCGCGAAGAGCAGCTACCGAGGCTCGACGACCGCGCAGATCGCGCGCGAGACGGGTGTCACCGAGCCGGTGCTCTATCGGCACTTCGCCTCGAAGCGGGCGCTCTACCTCGCCTGTCTCGACGCCGCCTGGGAGCGTCTGCGCCTGCTCTGGAGCAAGGCGCTAGAGGGCGAGGAGGATCCGGCGATGTGGGTAGCGACGCTCGGCCAGACGTACCTCCAGGCCCGGGCGGCCGATCGGATCATCCTGGTCGACCTCTGGATCCAGGCGCTGACCGAGGCGGCCGACGACCCGGAGATCCGCGGCGGCCTGCGGGAGCAGGTGCGCGAGGTGCATGGCTTCGTCGCGGACGTGATCCGGCGCTCCCAGGAAGCCGGCGGGATCGTGGCCGAGCGCGATGCGGACGCGGAGGCGTGGATCTTCATCTCGCTGGGCCTGCTCTCGACCATTGACCGGCGCCTGAGCGGCCTGGTCGGTGACGAGTTCGACCGCATCTCGGCCTCCCGCCGCGCGTGGATGACGGGTAAGGCGACCTAGCAGCTCGCTCTCGAGAGACGGAGCGTGCAGCGTAGGTGGCCGCGGGTCGGAGTGCCGTCTAGGTTACGCGCCGGTGGGAGCACGCGCTCAAAAAAAAGCCCCCGGCTGCGGCTCCGGGGGCTTCATCATTTTGTGCCCGCCTACTTGGAAGGGCGACGACCCGGAGGCCTTGGCTCTGCGGCCCAGCCACTACCTCCGGGCTCTCGTCGCCTTCTTTGGCGCGCCCCTTGCATCCCATAAGCCTGGCGTCCGGCTGGGTGCAAGGTGGTCGGACTATAGACCTGCCCCTAGTGGGAGTCAAGTAGCTAAATCAAGTGATTTTGAGATCCGCCAGTTCACCCCGTTTCTCTTAGGGTTATGCCCTTTTTGGGGGATATTCGGCAAGAGCTACTTGCGTCGCAGTCAAGTATGCGTTTCACTGCGCCTGTAGCCGTCATGCCGCGCGTATCCCTCAGCGACCGTACTCGCACGACCTCCCCGGGCTCCCGCCTGGGCGAGCGCGTGCGTCAACTGCGGGTGGCAGCGGGCCTGACCCAGACCGATCTCGCCGGCGAGCGCTTCTCGAAGGAGTACGTCAGCCAGATCGAGCGGGGTAAGACCCGTCCCACGCGCGAGACGATCGAGTGGCTCGCGGCGAAGCTCGGCGTCGACGCCGGCTTCCTCGAGCGCGGGGTCTCCGCCGACGAGCGGAGCCGCGTTGAGGCAATGCTGGCTCGGGCCGAGGCGCTTGCGAATGCCCACCGGTACGACGAGGCGGTCGACGAGCTCGAGAACTCCCGCACTGCCGTCTTGGCGACGGGCGCGATCGAGCTCGAGGCTCGCGCGCTCTCGACCGAGGCCTGGGCGCGGATGGAGCGGGGCGAGCTCAAGCCGGCTCTCCAGCTCCTGGAGCGCTGCCGGACGATCAACGAGGGCCCCGGCTTCTCGGACGTCGACCGGGCACAGGTCCTCTTCCGAATGGCCGTGTGCCGCTACCACCTCTCGAGCATCGCGTCGGCCGTCGCCCTGTTCAGCGAGTCGCTGAAGCTGGCGGAGGGCTCGGGCCTTCCCTGCGATCTGCTTCGGTCGGAGATCCTCGGCTGGCGCTCGCGCTGCTACCGGCGCCAGCGTGACCTCGAGGCCGCGCGCGAGGACGTCGAGCGCGCGCTGGAGCTCGCCCAGTCGCTCGACGATCACCGGACGATGGCGAACGTCTACTTCCAGGCCTCGCTCGTGTCCGAGCGCATGGGGCACTGGGTGCTCGCCCGCAGCTACGCCGAGCGCGCGAAGGCCTATTACGAGCAGCTGAACGACGAGCGCAACGTCGGCCGTCTCCTCAACAACCTCGGCGGACTGAACTTCCAGCTCGGGAAGCCCGAGAAGGCAGTCGAGGACCTGAAGAGCGCCTACCGCGTCCTGCTCGACAAGGGCAGCGAGGCCGAGGCGGCGAACGTCGTTTCCTCGCTCGCGCATGTGCACCTGATGACCGGTCAGGTGGATTCGGCCGAGGAGGAAGCCCGCCACGCGCTGGAGCTCCTCGAGGGCCGCGAAGATTTCCTGCTCGACATCGCACCGACCCAGCTCGTGCTCGGCCGCTCGCTCATGGAGCAGGGCCGGCTCGACGAGGCGCAGGAAATGCTGCGCACCGCCGAGGCGAGCGCAGAACAGCTCGAATCGATCAGCCACCGCGCCGCCGCGTGGATGGCACAAGGCGATCTCGCCGCCCGCCGCGGCGAGGACGCTACGGCTGCGCGCCTGTACCGCAAGGCCGCAGAGGCTCTACAGGATGTCCGCTTCTAAGCCGAGAAAGGAGGTGACGATGAACAAGGCACGCCTTATCTCCCTGATGGTCTCCCTGTCGCTAGTGGCCTTCTACCTCGAGGGCTTCGCCAGGGGCCTCCGCTTCCTCGGCATCCCGGGTAGCTGGTTCGACGGTCATTAAACGACCGTGAGCGTGCGCTCGGGCGCAGGGGTTTCCCAGTGACTCTCCCGGCGCGCACGCTCGACCGCGGTGCGGCCGCGCTCCTGCTCAGCGGCGTCACACCCACCGGCGTTCGGGGGTTCCTCAGCTAGATAGACTCGACGTGTGGGTCGTCTCACCGCTGTGGTCGTGATCGCAGCGGCACTCCTCGCCGGTTGTGGCGGTTCCGGGTCATCGTCATCGGGCACGCTGGTCGGGCTCATGAAGCGGCCGGGCCCCGACGTGTCGATCACGCCGGGGGCTTCCGAGTTCGTGCCGGGATCCGTGCGCTATCCGTTCCTGGTGATCAGGAAGGACGCGCGGCCGGTGGAGCGCGGCACTGCCGGCGTCTGGCTCGCAGCTGGCCGGGAGGAGAAGCCGTTCACTCGGGCCACCGCCCGGCTCGAGCCGATCGGCGTGCCCGGTCGCTCAGCTCCTGCGTTCGGTGACGTCAGCCGGATCTACGTCGCTCATCTGCGGGTGCCGCGGCCGGGCCGCTACTGGATCGTCGCCGAGCCGGACGGCGCGAAGATCCAGGCGATCGGCACCCTGGACGTCGTCGCCCGTGCCCCGAGCCCGGCTGTGGGCGCCCTGGTCCCCCGATCCGCGACGCCGACTCTCGCCACCGAGAGCGCGGCGATGCTCACGACCAGGCGGCCGCCGGACCTCGGGCTCCTGCGCTACTCCGTTGCCGGGGCGCTTGCCGCTCACCGCCCGCTCGTCGTCACCTTCGCCACGCCGAAGTTCTGCACCAGCCGGACCTGTGGGCCCGTGGTCGACGTCGTCGACGCCGTGCGCAGGCGCTTCGCCTCCAGTCCGATCAGGTTCATCCACGTCGAGGTCTTCCGCGACAACGATCCGACCAACGGCTACAACCGCTGGATGCGTCAGTGGGGCCTGCAGGGCGAGCCCTGGACGTTCGTCGTCGGGGCCGACGGGCGCGTGAAGGCCAAGTTCGAGGGCTCGGTCTCCGCGGCCGAGCTGAGCGCGGCCCTTCGTCGACTGCTCTAGGCCGGAAGGTCACCGTCGGTCGTACCGTTCTGGTGGGATACGTTCGAAGCGGGAGGATCGATGCCTGACAACGGCTATGCGAAATCGGTGCTCGTGACCACGGAGTGGGTGGCCGAGCACCTGGACGACGACGGAGTGGTCGTGGCCGAGGTCGACGAGGATCCCGATCTCTACGACGAGGGACACATCCCGGGCGCAGTCAAGCTGCACTGGCGAGACGACCTGCAGGACCCGGTCGAGCGCGACCTCGTGACAAAGGAGGTCTTCGAGCGGCTCCTCGGCGAGCGTGGGATCGGAAACGACACGGCGGTCGTCCTCTACGGCGACAAGAACAACTGGTTCGCCGCTTTCGCCTACTGGTACCTGAAGATCTACGGCCACGAGGACGTCCGCATCGTGGACGGCGGCCGCCAGAAGTGGATCGACGAGGGCCGTGAGCTGACGACCGAGGCACCCTCGCCCGAGCGAGCCCGATACAGCGCGAAGGAGCGCGACGACACGATCCGCGCGTTCCGCGACGCTGTGCGTGAGGACATCGCGGCGGGAGAGAAAGCACTGGTCGACGTCCGCAGCCCGCAGGAGTTCTCGGGCGAGCTGATCTCCGCGCCCGGGTACGAGCAGGAGGGAGCGCAGCGGGCGGGCCACATCCCGACCGCGCGATCCATCCCGTGGGCGCACGCCGTGGGCGACGACGGCACCTTCAGGACGGCCCAGGAGCTGCGACAGCTGTACGGGGCAAAAGGCGTCACGCCCGACAAGCACGTGACCGCCTACTGCCGCATCGGCGAGCGCAGCGCGCACACCTGGTTCGTCCTGCGGGAGCTGCTCGGGTACGAGACCGTCAAGAACTACGACGGTTCCTGGACGGAATGGGGAAACCTCGTCGACGTCCCGATCGAGAAGGGCGCGTAGAAGAGCGCAGGAATCGCGCCGATCGTCACGAATCCGGGGGAGCAAACCGAAGCTCCTCCTCTCCCCTCGCAACGGCGGCTTCGGCCGCCGTTGCCCATTTCTTGTTTCGGGAATACGGGAGTCCCGCAGAACGTAGATGGACGAGACTGGACTCGATCCCTACAGTTCCCGCAACCGAATTCCGGGAGAAGCCGCCGTGAACCTGAACACCGGCACTGTGAAGCTGACCGACCTCGCCTCGTGCGGCGGCTGCGCCGCCAAGTATTCGGCCGCCCGGCTCGAGCAGCTGCTCGCCGGCTTCGTCCCCGCCGAGGCGGAGGACCTGCTCGTCGGGCTCGCCCCCGCAGACGACGCGGCCGTCTACCGGCTCGACGACGAGCGGGCCCTGATCTTCACGCTCGACTTCTTCCCGCCGGTGGTCGACGACCCTGCCGACTACGGCGCGATCGCCGCGACGAACGCGCTCAACGACGTCTTCGCGATGGGAGGCACGCCGCTGCTCGCGCTCTCGATCGCGGCCTTCCCCGAGGAGCTGCCGATGGAGATGCTCGCGGCGATCTTCGCTGCCGCAGATGCGCAGGTGCGCGCGGCGGGCGGCCTTCTCGCCGGCGGCCACACCATTCGTGACGCCGAGCCGAAGTACGGGCTCGCCGTGGTCGGCACGGTGCACCCGAAGGGAATCTGGCCGAAGAACGGCGCCCAGCCGGGCGACTCGCTCTTCCTGACAAAGCCGCTCGGCACCGGGCTGATCATGACCGCGCACAAGCGCGGCGACGTCGGCTCGCAGCAGCTCGAGCGGGCGATCCGCTGGATGCGGACGCTGAACAACGAGGCCGCGGACGTGCTCCGCGGGATCGAGCCGAACGCGGTCACGGACGTCACCGGGTTCGGTCTCTTCGGCCACGCGCACGAGGTCGCCGAGCGGAGTGGCGTGGCGTTGCGCCTCGAGTCGGCCCGCTTCCCCGCGATCGACGGGGCCCTCGACGTGGCCCGTCACGGGGTCCGCACGAGCGGCGACCCGCGCAACCGCGACTTCGCGGGGCAGCACGTATCACACGACGGGATTCCGCACACGCTCGTGGCGCTCGGGTACGACCCGCAAACGGCCGGAGGCCTGCTGGTCTCGCTGCCGGTCGAGCGGGGAGCCGCACTCGAGGCGGAGTTCGCCTCGCGGAAGCTCTTCATCCGCCGGGTGGGTCGGGTCGAGGAGGGCCAGGGCGTCGTCGTCGAGTGAGCTCCCGCGGGATGATCCACGGGCGCTTCCAGCCCTTCCACAACGGCCACCTGGAGTACCTCAAGGGCGCGGCCGCGCGCAGCGACGAGCTGTTCGTCGGGATCACGAACCCCGACCCTCGACGGATCAAGCCCGAGAACGCAGATCCGTTGCGTCATCTGCCCGAGTCGAATCCCTACAGCTACGTCGAGCGGCTGCTGATGGTGAAGGCGGCCGCCCTCGACGCGGAGCTCGAGCTCGACCGCGTGCACGTGATCCCGTTCCCGGTCAACGAGCCCGAGCTCTGGCAGGCCTACGTGCCCGCGGACGTGACGCAGTTCATCCGGCTCTTCTCCGATTGGGGCGGCACCAAGCTCGACCGGCTGCGGGAGGCGGGTTACGAGGTCGTCGTCCTCGACGAGGGCTCCGAGAAGGAGATTTCCGGCGCGGACGTGCGTGCAGCGCTGCGCGAGGGAGGCGAGTGGGAAGCCATGGTGCCGCCGGGGGTGGCGGGGGTGCTGAGAGGACTTCAGCGTTCGCTCGTGTAAGGGGCATGTAAGGCCGGGAAAAGGGTCGTGTAAGGCCGAGAAACTTTTGTTCGGCGCCCGCGTTTACACCGATACAGCCGCAAAGAACCCAGGGGGTTTCGCAATGCGAATCTTCGTTCTCTCGACGGTCGCCATGCTGGCGCTGGCGATCACCGGGGCCTCGCAACCGGCCTCGACCGCGACGAAGGCGGTCAAGATCACGGCCACCGCGTTCTCGCCCAAGAACGTCACCATCAACACGGGCGACGCGGTCAAATGGACGAACAGCGACACCAGGAATCACCAGGTGATCGCGAACAACGGCGCCTTCGCCTCGGGCACGATCGGGCCTGCCAAGACCTATAGCCACACGTTCAACACGGCAGGTACCTTCAACTACCACGACGCCCTGCACCCGGCCCTGACCGGGAAGATCGTCGTCAAGGGACCGGCCCCGGCGGTCACGATCGGCGCGTCCACGCCGCTCCTGACCTACGGGCAGGCGACGCACGTCAACGGGGTGGTCTCGAACAAGCGGGCGGGCGAACAGGTGACGCTCTTCGCCCAGCCCTACGGCCAGGCCTCGCCGGTGCAGATCGCCACTGTTCTGACCGCCACTGGCGGCGTCTGGGACTTCGTCGTCAAGCCGACGCTCCTGACCACGTACGAGGCGCACTGGAAGACCCTGGTCAGCTCCAAGATCAGCCTCCAGATGAGGCCGAACGTCCTTTTCTCCGCTTCGAAGGGGATGGGCTTCGTCAAGGTCAAGTCAAACCACTCGCTTGAAGGGCGCAAGGTCTACGTCCAGCGCTTCACGCGCTTCGGGCAGTGGGTGAAGATGAAGCGCGTCATCCTCGGCCGGAGCTCCCAGAAGCTCTTCTACTTGCGGCTTCCTCGGGGGACATACACCCTTCGGGTCTTCATGTCGTACAACCAGGTCGGCGCCGGCTACCTCGACGGCTTCAGCTCGACCCGTACCTACAAGCGCCGATAAGTCCTCGGAAACACGGCGCGGATAGCCTCCGCGCCGTGCTTCCCATCGTCGTCGTCCTTCTCGACGGGCTCGCCGACCGCGCGCACGAGGCTCTCGGCGGGCGAACCGGCAACGAGGCCGCGGCCACGCCGAACCTCGACGCGCTCGCTGCCCGCGGCTCCTGTGGGCTGCTCTACGCGGTCGGCCCGGGGCGCGCGCCGTCGAGCGAGGTCGCACACTGGTCGATGCTCGGCTACCGCTCCGACGAGTTTCCCGGTCGGGCGGTCTTCGAGGCGCTCGGGCGTGGGCAGGAGGTGAGCGCCGACGAGGTCCACGCCTACGCCGCGCTTCGCCCGGCCGAGCGGCGCGAGGATGGCTGGTGGCTGACCGGCAGGCCTGACCCCGAGCGCGACGAGGACGAGGCTCTTGCCCTCGTCGAGCGCTGTGACGGGATCGTCGTCGACGGGCTGACGTTCTCGCTCGCGCACGTCTGGCGCGGCGAGGCGGTGCTCCGCATCTCGGGTGGAGCGGACGAGCGGGTCACCGACACCGACGCCTTCTTCCGCGATCGCCATCCGCTCCTCCGGCCTCTCCCGGTCGTTGCGGAGGCCGAGCGCACGGCGAGGGCCTGCGAAGAGTGGACGCGCGAGGTCATGCGCCGCCTGGAGCGCGAGCGGTTCAACGTGATCACGCTCAAGTGGTTCGGCCGCCCGCGTCCCGTTCCGAGCTTCCTCGACCGCCACGGCGTCACCGGCGGCTTCGCGGCCGAATCGGCATTCCTGCGAGGGCTGGGCCTCGCGCTCGGGCTCGAGGCGATCGACGCGCCCGAGACCGATGACCCGGTCGGCGACCTGCGTGGGCGCGTCGAGCTCGCACGGCGTCGGCTCGACGACGGCGACACCTTTGTCTTCTGCCACCAGAAGACGACCGATGCGGCGGGCCACACGAAGGATCCGCGGGTCAAGCAGGCGACGATCGAGCAGCTCGACGCGGCGCTCGTCGACCTCCCGACCGACCGCGCGATCGTCTGTGTTACCGGCGACCACGCGACGCCCGCCTCGCCCCAGGTCATCCATTCCGGCGACCCCGTGCCGCTGCTGGTTGCCGGGCCGGGAGTTCGCGCCGACGGGGTCGAGCGCTTCGGAGAGCTCGACTGCGCGGCGGGGATCCTCGGCCAGCTGCGCGGGCCCGATTTGATGCCGGTGCTCCTCAACGCTGCAGACAGGCCGCTCTTCCTGGGCTCGCGCCCCACCGCGGTGGATGGGGCCGACGGCTATCCGGCCGTGCTCGAGCCCCTTCTCTAGCATTCGCCGCATGCACGTCGAGGCCACGACCGTCGGGCGGCTGCGACGGCTCGAGCTGACTCCGGTGCGCTTCTTCCAGCTCGCGCTCCTGAACGTGGGAATGCTTTGGCTGATCGTCGTGACAGGCGCCGCCGTGCGCCTCACCGGCTCCGGGCTCGGCTGCCGTCACTGGCCGGGGTGCGAGAAGGGCCACCCGCTCCCGGCGAAGGATTACCACGCCTACGTCGAGTTCGGGAACCGCCTCGTCGGCGGGGTGACGATCTTGGTCACGCTGCTCGTGGCGCTTGCCGCGCTGCGGGCGCCTGCGCTGCAGCGCTGGGCGCGGCGGCTTGCGCTGGCGATCTTCCTGGGCACGCTCGCGCAGGCGCCGCTCGGCTACCTCGCCGTCAAGACCGACCTGCGCTGGCCGGTCGTGGCCACCCACCTGCTGCTCTCGATGGTTGTCCTCGCCGGGGCCGTCGTGCTCGCGCTCGAGGCCTACGGCGCCCGCACCGGCCGGTCCGAGCCGGTCGTCCCACTGGAGCTGCGCCGCCTCGGGATCCTCGCGGCGCTGTCCTGCCTGGTGCTGCTCTTCAGCGGCACGCTCGCGACCGCGGCCGGGCCGCATTCGGGCGGAGGTGCCGAGCACGTCGACCGGCTGTGGCGACTCCAGCCGCTCGTGTTCGTCCATGCGTTCGCCGTCGGCATCTTCGGGCTCTCGCTCGTCTTCGTGCTCGGCTACCTGGCCGCGCGCCGTGAGCAATGGCCGCGCGTGTTCAGGCTGGGCCTCGCGGTGCTCGCGCTGCTGCTCGCGCAGATGGCCCTGGGCGAGATCCAGTACCGGACGCACCTACCCTGGGGGCTCGTGCTCGTGCACGTTGGGTTCGCCGCGGCGGTCTGGGGGGCGCTCGTTGCCTTCGTCACGGTCCTGTGGCGGCCGCCGGCGGCTTTCGCCCAGGGCCGCACGTAGACTGCGGTAAATGGCCGAGGAGCTGCGCATCCACAGCCGACCCGAGCTCGAACGGCCGGTTCTTCTGGCCGCCTTTCGCGGCTGGAACGACGGTGCGCAGGCCGCGTCGCTCGCTGCCGGCTACCTGGCAAAGACCTGGGGCGCGGAGCAGTTCGCCGATCTCGATCCCGAGGACTTCTTCGACTTCCAGGCGACAAGGCCGCACGTCTCGCTCGAGGACGGGTTGACGCGCCGGATCGACTGGCCCGAGACGGGGCTCTACCACGCGCGGCCGGACGGGCTCGACCGCGACATCGTGCTCCTGCTCGGGATCGAGCCGAACCTGCGCTGGCGGACGTTCACGGAGCTCGTCGTCGGGCTTGCGAAGGATCTGGACGTCGTGCTGATGATCACGCTCGGCGCGCTCCTGGCCGACGTGCCGCACACCCGGCCTGCGCCGGTCACGGGCAGCGCGAGCGACGAGGAGCTCGTCGAGCGCCTCGGGCTGTCAGCCTCACGCTACGAGGGGCCGACCGGGATCGTCGGCGTCCTGCACGACGCGTGCCGCCAGGCGGACATCCCCTCTGCGAGCCTCTGGGCGGCCGTCCCGCACTACGTCTCGCTGACGCCGAGCCCGCGCGCCGCGGTGGCGCTCTGCGAGCGGCTGGGCAACCTGATCGGCGTCGAGGTCGACGTGGAGGAGCTCGAGGAGGCGGCGCAGTCCTACGAGGAGCAGGTCAGCGAGGCCGTGGCCTCCGACGAGGAGACAGCCTCCTACGTCGAGGAGCTCGAGCGCCGCGCCGACTCGATCGAGGAGAGCAGCGACCTTCCATCCGGCGACGCGCTCGCGGCGGAGTTGACGCGCTTCCTGCGCGAGCGCGACGAAGAGAACGGCGAAGAAGACGCCGCCCGCGAGCAGTAGCCCGGTCTACCCGAAGGTGAAGGCGTAAGCCGTGACGCCGGGCGAAAACCGAAGCTCGAGCTCTCCCTCGCGCAGCGTCGGGTAGCTCAGCAGCGTGTAGAGCCTGCTCAGCCCGCCGACGCGGATCGTGCGGGCGGGTTTCCCGTCCACGAGCACCTGGAGCTTGCCGCGGCCGCCGAGGACGAGATGGACGTTCTGCGCCAGGAAGTGCAGGCGCAACCGGGCGCGGTCGATCGCGATGATGCGCTGCCGCTCGACGCGCCAGAGGCCGTCGTAGGCGAGCGTGTTCAGCGGCACCGACCGCGGGAACTTGTACGGCACGATGCGGTCGGGCACGAGCTCGGAGCCGGAGTAGCGCTGCAACCGCTCCCAGCCGAGGTAGGACTCGGGCGTGGTCGGATGCTGGGGCGTGGTGTCCTTGACCGACGCTAGCTGGGCCTGCGCGGGCTCGCCGAGCAGCCTTCTGATCCTGCGCTCGGTCTCGTCGTAGGTGCCCTCGCCTTCCTTGATCTCGCGGATGTGACCTTTGCGGTCGATCAGGTACTCGGTCGGCCAGGCGCCGTTCTGATAGGCGTCCCAGGTCTTGTAGCCGTCGTCGATCGCGACCGGGTAGCGGACGCCGAGCTCGCGCGTGGCCTTGCGCACGTTGGACGGGACGTGCTCGAAGGCGAACTCGGGCGTGTGGACGCCGACGATCGTCAACCCGGCCTTGCGGTAGGCCGCGTCCCAGGCCTTGAGGTGGGGCAGTGTGCGCAGGCAGTTGATGCAGGAGTAGGTCCAGAAGTCGACGAGCACGACCCTGCCTCGGAGCGACGCGATGGTCAGCGGCTTCGAGTTGACCCACGTCGAGATGCCGGTGAAGGGAGGCGCAGGCCCGAAGTCCTTGAGCGCCGAGCTCGAGGCGTGCTGCGAGGCCAGGCACCGCTGCCCGAGCTGCTTACGCGTGAAGCAGCTCCGCTCTGCCTTCTGGAGGAACGGCGTGTAGTCGCCGACCTTGGTCTGCAGCGTCTTGTCCACGTTGAACGCGATCAACAGCGCCGAGACCGCCAGGACGCCGCCGAGCGCCGCCCGTACTGCCGGCCGCTGCAGGTTCAGCGAGCGGATCCGACCCGCGGCGCGCTGGCCCCCGAGCGCGAGCAGCAGCATCGGGAGCGCCGCTCCGAGCGCGTAGGCGACCGCAAGCCCGACGCGCTTGCCGCCCGCCAGGCTCGCTGTCTGGGTCGTGATGAACCCGAGCACCGGCCCGCCGCAGGGAACGAACAGCAGCCCCAGGCTGGCCCCAAGCAGGAAGCCGCCGCCGAGATCGCCGGCCGGCCGTCTGGTCAGGCGGAGGAACGGCCGCTCTATGACGCGCGCGAGCTGCGGAATCACAAGGGTGGCGGCGAACAGGAGCAGGAAGGCGATTGACAGCTTGCGGAGGAAGTCCTGCGGAAGCCCGAGCTGGTCGAGCACCCAGCCGACGAAGAGCAACGAGAGGATGAAGGTGACGACGAGCCCGGCGATGATGGCGTACGGACGCCGACGCCCGCCGCTCGCTCCGCCGGCGAAAATGATCGGCAGCACGGGATAGACGCACGGTGAGATCGCCGTGACGACTCCGGCCAAGAAGGCAATCGCGTAGAGGAGCATCCGCTGTCAGCGTAGACGCGCGGAAGCGACCGACGTTAGGCCTCGGCTGCGGGTGCCTGCTCGGCCTGGCCGGCCTTCGGCTCCGGCTTTGAGCCGTCCTGGGCCCGCTTCTGGTTCTGATTCTGCTGGCCCTGCGCCTGGCCCTTCTTCTTGCGCTTGCGTCTGCGTCGTCGTGAACGGCCCGTCGACGCCTTCGGCGCCGGGAGGTTGTCGGCCAGCGCGTTCGCGACCTCCTGGATCGTCCCCAGCCGCTCCCGGGCGGCGTCGATCAGCTGGTTCGCGCGCGGCGTGTAGCCCTCGGCTGACGCGAGCAGCGCAGCGCCGACCTCGCGCGGCTGGCCGAGCGCCGCGTTGACGAGCTTCGCCGCGTTCTCCTCGTGCCGGTGGCCCCGCGAGTTGGCCAGGGCGCCGAGCAGGCGCTTCGCCTCCGGGAACTCGGCGCTCGCCCGGCGATCCTGCACCTTGCGGGTCGCCCGTGCGAGCCGCCACGTCCAGCGGGCGAGGATCTGGTCCGGCGCGTCGACCTTGCCGTCGCCGAGCGCGCGCAGCAGCGTGCGGACGCCCTGGGCGCGGTCCTTCTCCCAGGTCGGGGCCTGGGTCACGAGGGTCACGAGGTCGTCGAAGCTGGCGCGGTCGACTTTCATCGAAACGCGGTCGGCGAGAGCGGTCAGCCGCAGGCGCCGGTTCGGGTTCTCCGCCGCGCAGGCGTTCAGAAACTGCTCGAGCGCGGCGCGGTTGGCCTTGCCTTCCGTGAACTTCTTCACGAACTCGACGCGCTCGTCGAAGCGGACGTTGCGGCCGGCGATCGTCGCCCAATAGAGCTGCTCGTCATCGTCGAGGAAGCGCGGGTCGGTTCGCTGCCATTCGCGCGTGATCACGGCAAGGCGGCGCTTGACGTCGGGCGTGACCGGGACGAGCCACGGCGCCGGCGAGAGCTTCCGCCGGGCCCGGCGCTGGATGCGGCGCCTGGGGGCGGGCGTGACGCGCGCGCCTTCGCGGTAGAAGTCGGCGTCCAGCAGGCTGTGCAGCGAGACGACTCGCTCGTTGTGGGTCGCCCCCTTCGGCACGAAGTCGATCACGACGCCCGCTTCCTTGCGGGGGTGCATGCGCATGATCCGGCCGATCCGCTGCTGGTAGACGCGGCGCGAGGCCGTCGGCGCGAGGTGCATGCAGACGGTCGCTCGGGGTGAGTTCCAGCCCTCGGCGAGCAGCATCGCGTTGATGAGGACGTTGATCTCGCCGCGCTCGTAGGCCGCCAGCGTCTCGGCCAGCTGAACCGGCGGCGTCCGGCCGCTGACGGCCTCCGCCTTGAGGCCGACCGCCCGGAATTCCTTGGCCAGGTTGTATGCGTGCTCGACCCCGGCGGCGTAGACGATGCCCGGCGTGTGCTCGAAGCGCTCCCGGTAGAGGCTCGCGGCCGCCTGGTTGAGCGCCTTGTGGTCGAGGACTGCGGCCAGCGCGCGCTCCTCGAAGTCTCCGCCCACGATCGGCACCGACGAGATCGCCGCGGCTGGCGGAACGCGCAGGCAGCGCAGCGGCGCGATCAAGCCGCGGCGCGCGGCGTCGGCCAGCGGCAGCTCGTCGATCGAGGCCGGGAAGACGTCCGAGACCTGCTTGGCGATCAGCTGCTCGGTCGCCGTCATGCCGATGTAGATCGGCTCGGAAAAGCTACGGATCGCGCGGCTCGTCTTCTCGCCGAGCGCTGTGTGCGCCTCGTCCGCGATCACGAGGTTGTATGCCTCGGGATCGAGGTCCTGCCAATGGCGCGCGAACCAGGCGTAGGTCTGGACGGTCACCGGGTTCGGCCGCTTGGGCGTCTTGCCCTTGAGGATCGCGTCCTCGAAGCGGTCGCCGTAGCCCTCGTTCGTCAGCTCGCGGTGGAACTGCGTGACGAGCAGGCGGCGGTGGGTCAGGATCAGGACGCCGAGCGTCCGGGCCGCCTCGACGAACCCTGCGGCGGCGATCGTCTTGCCCGAGGCGGTCGGATGGCGGAAGCGGTAGCGCCGGCTGGCGCCGGGGTCTTTGCCGCGGTGCTCCGCCGGAAGCTCGAGCTCCTCGCCGGGCTCCTCGAGATGGACGCCGAGATCGTCCTCCTCTTCCTCTTCGGCCTCTGCCACCTCGGCGGCGCCGTTGCCGTTCAGCTCGGGCTCGACCTGGGTGGCCGCGATCAGCTCGGTCAGCATCCCGGCCAGCGCGTCGATCTGATGGCGGCGGAGCTCCGTTCCCGAGGCGAGGCGCGGCGGGCGCTCGCTGAGCACCCGCTCGAGGCCGAGCATCAGCGCGTAGCGGATCTTCCAGTCGTAGGACGGCTCGCGCTCGCCTGCTTCCATCTCCGCCAGGGCGTCGTCGAGCGCGCGCCGACGCGCGGTTTCGGGCGCAAGCGCGATCGCCGGATCTTCGTCCGGGTGGAGAAAGGGCTCTCCGGCCCAGGATTCGGCGCGGAGGGCGGCGGCAGCGAGGCCGTCCGTCGCCTCCGTCGCCAGCGTCGGGTGCTCGGTGGTTTCCTGCATGTCTGCAGCACTTCTCGTGCTGCGAATCTCAAGTGAGAGAGCGCGCTCGCGTGGAACCCCGTGGCGAGCGTCGCACCCCGAAGCATAGCCGATTCTGCGGCGCTACCTAGCCACCGAG
>DATAOV010000071.1:0-8990 GCA_036265535.1 Gaiellaceae bacterium
CGCTTGGTGACTAAGCAGCGGTCTTCGCGCCGCGCAAGACAAGCACCCGACTCTGACCACTCCGCACACTCACCACCAGGCAGTCCAGCGCCTGGCACTCACGGCTTCGACCCCGCTGGCTTGGCCCAGGATCATCACGCATGTGCCCACCGCCGAGATTAGATGCGGTCCAGTAGCCTTGGTCCCAGCAGCCTAGCGACGATCGCCTCAGGTCGTAACTCGACCGGGTGGGTCTTGGCGGAGACGTTGGAGGAGAACGCGGAGAAGCTCGTCGACGGTACCAAGTCGAGTACCCTGACCCTCGTCTCTTGACCGAAAAGGTGAATCGCGCATGAACAAGCCGCGCATCTTCCTCGGGTCGTCGGGCAAGCAGGCCAAACTGCTCCAGGCAATCACGCGCGGGCTCGCGGACGTCGCCGACGTCGAGCCCTGGACGACCACGTTCAACCCGGGGCGGTCCACCCTCGACCGGCTCGTCGAGCTCTCCCAGGAGGTCGATTTCGCCGCCTTCGTGTTCGCCCAGGACGACTGGACCACGACGGACGCGTCCCAGTCCGGCCAGGCGTCGCCGCGCGACAACGTGGTATTCGAGGCCGGGCTGTTCGGCGGCGCCCTCGGCATCCGGCGCACGTTCATCCTCCACGCGAACGGTTCGAAGCTGCCGAGCGACCTGCTCGGGCTGACCTCCGTCCGCTACGACCCGGCCACCAGCCCCGCGGAGGTTCGCGCGATCAACCAGAAGCTGCGCAAGGCGATCGAGACCGAGGGTCACCGCGGCCCGGTCGAGGGGTTGTGGTGGCAGCTCTCGCTCACCATGCGGAGCGAGGAAGAACCCTCGGCGGTGAGCCTCCTTCGCATCTCGCGGGACCGCGACGGTGGCCTGAACGTGACCGGCCGGGCCTGGCAGGAGGACGGCACCCTGTCGGCCCGCTATTGGAGCGAGGCTGCGAAGGAGCGCAGGGATCCGGCCGGGATCTTCTACTTCTGGAAGGGCGAGCGCCCTCGACACCCGAATGCCCCGCAGCTCGAGGGCACCGGCGAGATCAGGGTGGAGACCGCCGACCGCGCCAGCGGGTACTGGACGACACGTTCGGATCGCGATGCCGGGCTGAATGCCCGAACCGCCGGCATCTACCTTCGAGCCGACGCCTCAGACCTCCAGGTGCTGGACGGCGGGAGCGAGGAGGAGCGGGCCCAGCTCATCCGGCAGCGCCTCCGGGAGTGGAAGTCGGTCGGGAACGCATTCTGAGCACCGCCTCTTAGCAGTCCCCCGCTTCGGTCCAAGCGTCGTCCTTTGACCAAGTGTGCTCCTGGAAGCAGTGCCCACAGTTGAAGGTTTGGTCGCGGAGGTTGCTGGACTTGAAGGAGGCAGGATCGATCCTCACACCAGTCGGCACGCCTTCACCTGATTCCGCGCACCTGACCATCACGCGATGCAACCGTGGTGGTTCCTTCTTGCCATCGTCGGACATGCCGCACCTCCTGGTTTCGGGTGATGTACGACATGCCGCACGTCCTGGTTTGGTGACCTACGACATGCCACGACCGTAGTGGCCAGGGGCGCGGAACGAAATCGGAGAAATCCCCACGTTTCGGCCGCCACTCCTGCGGTCGCCGGACGATGTGACGCCGAACAGGCCCGATATGCGGAGCACCTCGACCTCGACCATCTTCGTGGGCGACCACCTCAAGCCGGCCGGCCCCTCTTTGGTCGGCTCAAGCGACCGTCGCGTTCGGCCCGCCGCGCTTGTGCGCCTCGTGGACGTAGCTGCGCGCCACGAGGCAGCTAACGCGCCGTGACGTCTCGCATCGAGCGCGGGAAGAACGTCCGCGAGAACGACATTGCGCCAGCCGGAATCCGCCAGGGCAGCGCCCGAACCGAGAAGACGCCTGCGCGCACCGCCTCGTCTGCTTCCTTCAGCCGGCGGGCCTCGTCGACCGGCACGCTGAGGATGCTTAGCCCGCGCAGCTCGCCAGCGGGGTCGCTGAGCGGCCCGGCGGCGAGCAGCGAGCCCGCGTCGTGGAGCGACGCGAGGTGCGCGAGGTGCGCGTCCTGGAATGCGTCCGAGTTTGGCGTCGGCCCGCTGACGAGCAGCGCGATCGTGAACTCGTCGAACTCCATCTCAGGCAAGCGGCTTGCCCGTCTCGAGCAGCGTCTTCAGGCCGCTAAGCACGGTCATCCAGCCGACACCGGCGACGGAGGCTGCCGTCTTCGGTGCGCCTTCGAGCCGGTCGTGGACGACCGTGAGCAGGCACGTTCCGTTGTCCTGGGGCTCGATCTCCCACGTGACGCGGCTCTCGTCCTCGTCTGCGAGCTCGGGGCTGTAGCGCGAGCGCCAGCCGTGCACGAGCTTGCGCGGCGGGTCGTACTCGTAGACCGCCTCGTCGCCCCAGACGTCGCCGCCGGGGCCAAGCGACGAGTAGTGGTCCGGGGCGACCGTGATGCGCGCGCCGTGGAAGTAGCGCTCGGTGAACGCCGGCTTGGTAATCGCCTCCCAGACCGCCTCGGGCGTCGCCCTGATGACGATGTTGTAGACCTGCGTCGTCTGCACTTCTGTGGCCGTCGTCATGCCGTCTCCTCCAGTTCGTGCTTGAGGTTTGCGAGCGCCGACACGTGACGCTCCGTGTATTTGTCGATCCAGCGGTCGTGGATCAGCCGCATCGGCACGGGATTCAGGAAGTGGAGCTTCTCGCGCCCCGATCTCCTGGTCACGACGAGACCCGCATCCTCGAGCACCCGCAGATGCTTCATGACGCCGAAGCGCGTCATTTCGATCTGCGACTCGAGCTCCGTGAGCGTTCGGCCGTCACGTTCGTAGAGCCGGTCGAGCAGGAGCCTCCGCGTCGGATCGGCGAGCGCCTTGAAGACGTGGTCGTCGTCGGTCACAGGAGAAAGAATATGTGACCGAAAGGTCACCTGTCAAACGCGTGCGGCCTGAGGCCTCGGCGCATTCCGCAGTGTTGCTAGGCCCTACTGGCAGGAGTAGGGTCGCCCGAGTCCCCAACCAGAGAGGAGGTCGGCCGAAGCCCACCCAACGAAAGGGAAAAGGAGAGCCTCATGAGCTCAACTTCCACCGGCCCGCCCACTCCGGAAGGCCCCGGCTCCGCCTCCGGCGCGCCGAATCTCCCAGCGGGTTTCACCGACACGTTCACGAGCCGGTACATCGACACCGGTTGGCTGCGCCAGCACGTGGTCATCGGAGGTAATGGCCCGCCGCTGCTGCTGGTCCACGGCTGGCCGCAGAATTGGTACGCCTGGCGCCTGGTGATGCCGGCGCTGGCCCGGGACTTCGAGGTCATCGCGCCCGACCAGCGCGGTATCGGGTTGACCGACAAGCCCAAGGACGGATACGACCCCGGCACTATCGCCGACGACCTGGTCGCGCTGATGGACGCCCTCGGCCACAAGCGGTTCGCCGTGGTCGGCACCGACACCGGACTCCCGATCGCCTATGCGCTGGCCGCCGATCACACGGACCGCGTCGAGCGTGTCGCCCTTGCCGAGGTCCCCGGGCCCCCGGGGGCGGTTCCCTCGCCGCCCTTCTTCTGCCCCGAGCCGCTCAACAATGGGCTCTGGCACATCGCCGTCAACCGGCTCGACGAGGTGAACGAGCAGCTCGTCAGGGGCCGCGAGGACATCTACTTCGGCTACGAGTTCGCCATCCAGGCCGGGACGAAGAAGCTCCCGGACGAGTTGATCGACTACTACGTCGGTCTCCTCCAAAACCCCGACTCCCTGCACGGCACCTTCGCGTTCTATCGCGAGTGGGACGCCATGATGGCGCAGAACGAGCAGCGCAAGAAGCGCCCGCTGACGATGCCCGTCCTTGCCGTCAGCGGAGCGGATAGTTGGGGTGAAGCAGTCGGGGAGGCGATGAAGCCGCTCGCCAACGACGTGCAGAGCGCGGTCATTCCGGGCGCCGGCCACTGGTTCGCCGAGCAAGCCCCCGAGGCGACGCTGGCGGCGCTGGCCCCGTTCCTGGCTCCGTACCGCGACGGGGAGAGCGCGGCGCGCGACCCCAGGGTGCACGCGGGCCCTGCATCCACGTAACTCCGTTTGAATCGGCCGCAGGCGGCGCGCACGGAACGTGCTCGCCGCCTGCGACCGTTGTTGAGGCTCACCAAAGGAGCGCCGAGCGGTTCCGACCGACTCCAGCTCCGAGCTGATCGCGCTCGCTTGGGCCAGCGTGCCGGAAAGTCACTTGACCGCGCGCCCGACCGCTCGCCGGAGCACGATGGAGAAGTACTTGTCGAACCGGTGACGTGCTTCCTCAGGGAGGTGGTCTCGTTGGCGGGACCAGGCGATCGCGTGGGCGAATGCGCCGACTCGGACGGCGAGCGCGAACGTCTCGCCGAAGCCGCTTCCCCACGGCTCCAAGTAGGCATCGCGCAGCCGCTCGAACCAGCGATCGCTCGGTGGCAGCCGGTTGATCTCCTCGAGGAAACGGAACGGGACGACGAGCGATGCGAACGGGTGCGCGATCGAGGTGTCGCCCCAGTCGAGCAGCCGGAAGCGCCCGCCGCGCTCGTAGACGTTCGCGAGGTGCAGGTCGTCGTGCTGCACCGTCTCTGCGACGCCGTGCGCGGCCAGCTCGCGGCACAGCTCCGCAAGGCGCGGCGCGAACGCACGTAGGCGTGCGATCTCGTCGTGCTCCAGGGGGAGGTCGTCGCGAAGGAGGTCGTCGTAGCGCTCCGGCACTCTTGCGACCCGGAGATCGGGCACGCCGTGCGCGAGGTGCTCGTCCGCATGGAGGGCCTCCCCGCGCTGCAGCTCCGCGTACTGCGGCAGCAAGCTGAGCAACGGCTCGGGCGGGTTCCCGCGACCGGCCATGGGCGCACCCGCGTCGGCGAGGAGGAGCCAAGCTCGTTCCTCGTCGTGGGCGAGCACCTGGCCACGTGGTCGGGCCAGCGGTCGAACAGCCCGGCGGAGAGCCTCGGCTCGAAGGCCTGCACGACCCCGCACGCCTTGAACCACGCAGCGCTGTCGGCGACGGGAACGCGGAGCACCGTCGCCCACGGCCGCTCATGCGCCAACTCGATCTTCGCTGTAGGAGCGACACGCACCCGAATCCAGGCTTCGATTTCGCGCAGATCCACAGGTCGAACTATCGCCGGGCCCGGCGTCAAGGAACCGTTCGTCGGGTGGCCAGTGCGGCCTCCCCGTGTCGGTTGACCGGCGCGTGGAGGGGCTGTGGACGGCTACCGTGGAGGACATGTCCGCGGGGGTGGATCAGCGGATCTCGAGCGGGGCGACCACGAGCCTCGAACTGCGTGGCCTCGAGAAGACCTACTGGTCGCCCGCAGGGCCGGTTCGCGCCGTGCGAGGCGTCGACATCGCCGTGCGCGCAGGCGAGACCGTCGCGCTGCTCGGGCCGAATGGGGCCGGCAAGTCGACCACGATCGACATGCTGCTCGGCCTCCAGTCGCCCGACAACGGATCGGTGGCGGTCTTCGGAGCGCCGCCCGAGCGGGCCATCCAACAAGGCCGCATCGGGGTCATGCTCCAGACCGGAGGCGTGCTGCGCGAGCTGACCGCGCGTGAGCTCGTCGCGATGATCGCCGCGCTCTTCCCGCAACCACTGGACGTCGACGAAGCGCTCTCGCTCGCACGGATCGAGTCGATCGCCGACCGGCGCACCGAGCGCCTCAGCGGCGGCGAGACCCAGCGGCTGCGATTCGCGGTCGCGCTGGTGAGCGATCCCGAGCTCCTCGTGCTCGACGAGCCGACCGTCGGCATGGACGTCGAGGGAAGGCACGCCTTCTGGACGACGGTGCGCGACCTTTCCGGCCACGGCAAGACGATCCTGTTCGCGACGCACTACCTCGAGGAGGCGGACGCCTACGCGGACCGGGCGGTCCTGATGGCACGGGGACGGGTCGTCGCGGACGGGCCGACGACGGAGATCAAGGCAATGGTCGGCTCGCGCACGATCCGCGCCACGCTTCCCGACCTGCCTCTCGAGCGGCTCGAGCACCTTCCAGGCGTAACCGGCGCCGAGCGCCGGGGCGAGGCAATCATCCTCGCCTCCTCGGACTCCGATGCCTCGCTGCGCGCCCTGCTCCTCGCGTTCCCGGAGGCCCGCGACATCGAGGTCAAGGGCGCAGGCCTCGAGGAGGCGTTCCTGACGCTCACCGGCAACGAGACGGCAGAGGAGGCGGCCTGATGAGCACCGTCGAATACGCGCGCTACGAGCTCCTGCGCACGTTCCGCAACCGCCGCTTCTACATCTTCTCGTTCGGCTTCCCCCTCGTCCTCTACTACGCGATCGCGGGGCCGAACCGAAACGAGGCCAGCCTCGGCGGAACCGGCATCTCCGCGCCCGTCTACTTCATGGTCGGCCTGACCGCCTTCGGGACGATGAACGCCGTGCTCGGCTCGGGCGTGCGCATCGCCGCCGAGCGCTCCGTTGGTTGGAACCGTCAGCTGCGCCTGACCTCGCTCTCGACCCGGACGTACTTCCGCGTCAAGGTGCTGACGGCCTACGCGATGGCGCTCGTCGCGATCGCGCTTCTGTACATCGCGGGCGCGACCCTCGGCGTGCGCCTCCAGGCGGGCAACTGGCTGGCGATGACGGTCCTGATCCTCGTCGGCCTGATCCCGTTCGCCGGCCTCGGGATCCTGATGGGACACCTGTTGACGACCGATTCGATCGGCCCGGCGATGGGCGGGACGACAGCGCTCCTCGCGCTGCTCGGTGGCGTCTGGTTTCCCGTCACCGGCGGCGTCATGCACGCGGTCGCGGAAGGACTGCCTTCGTACTGGCTCGTCCAGGCGGCCCACGTCGGTCTCGGCGAGCCGGGGTGGGGTGCGACCGGTTGGGCGGTCGTCGCGGCCTGGAGCATCGGAGCCGGGCTCGCCGCCGGGCGCGCCTACCAGCGCAACACCCAGCGGGTCTGAGCGCGCGGGGTTTCCCTAACCGGCAGCCGACTGCTTAGACTCTCGCCGTGCTGCTCGTCCGCCTGACCATCGCGCTCCTGATCAACGCGGCCGCTCTCTGGGTGGCCGACGTGCTCTTCGACAGCATGCACATCAGCGGCTTCTGGTCGTACTTCCTTGCCGCGCTCGTGCTCGGGATCGCGAACTGGATCATCAAGCCGATCCTGACGATCCTGACCCTGCCGCTGATCATCATCACGCTCGGCCTCTTCCTGCTCGTGATCAACATCGCGATGATCGCGCTCGCCGAGTGGATCGCACCGAACTTCTCGATCGACGGCTTCTGGACCTACGTCGGCGTCGTCGTCATCCTCTGGCTCGTCAACTGGGTCGCCTACACGATCATCGACGAGCTCGAGGCCGGACGCGGCCGGCGGGTGCTCGCCTAGCGCGACACGAGAACGCCGGAAAAAGCCCGGCGCAGCTCGACGAAGAGCGCCTCCAGCGCGACCCCCGCCGAGAGCTGGAACTCCTCGAACGAGCGCCAGGCCTCGCGGACGAGCTCGGCTGCGCGCTCGGCGCCCTCGAGCCGCTCGAGTGTTCCGTCTTCACGCAGCGCCTCGGCCAGATCAACGTGCACGAGCGCCTTGTCTGCCCCGGCCGCGGCCGCGACCAGGTCGCGGTACCAGGAGGCGAGCTCCTCGAGCGAGGCCAGCAGCTCCTCGCGCTCGGCGCCGCGGCCGGCCCTGCGCACGCGCTGCTCGGCTTCTCGCGCGGTCAGGTCTAGCCCCTCGATCGCCGCCTCCTCCTGCTTCTTCGCCTCCGCCCCGCGCTTTCGGGCCCCGTCGAGCAGCCGCGCAGCAGCCTCGGCGGGATCGAAGGTCTCGGCGTAGACCGAGCGCGCGGTCTCGAGCAGGGCGACGCGCCGCTCGGCCGCGGCCGGGTCGAGCAGGCGCCGCGCGCGGTCGAGCCGTCCGGAGGCGACTCGTGCGATCGCGGTCGCCTGCTCCTCGGTCAGCTCCGGCGCGCGGGCCTGAACCTCCTCGCGTACCGCCCGTTCCGAGAGCCGACGGAAGGGCACGGCCTGGCAGCGTGAGCGGATCGTCTCGGGCAGCGGCCCGACCTCGTCGGCGACGAGCACGATCACGGCGTACTCGGGCGGCTCCTCCAGGTCTTTCAGCAGCGCGTCGGCCGCTTCGTCGTTGAGCAGGTGGGCGCCGAAAACGAGGTAGACACGGCGGTCGGCCTCGAACGGGCGCATGTGCAGGTCGCGACGCATCTCGCGAACGGCGTCGATTCGAATCTGGTCGCCGAGCGGCTCGAGCACGTAGAGATCGGGATGCGAGCGCCGCTCGACGCGCGGGTCGCCGCAGAGCAGCTCGGAGGCGAAGGCTACCGCGGTCGCCCGCTTCCCCACGCCCGTGGGACCGTGGAAGAGGTACGCGTGAGCCGGCTCGTCGGCCAGAGCGGCCGCGAGCAGGCGCTTCGCCTCGCCCTGCTCAGGAACGCTGTCGAAGCTCGCCAAGAATCTCCTCCGCGATCTCCCGAGGAGGCCGCGTGCCGTCGATGGCCGTGATCCGCTGCGGGAAGAACGCCGCCAGCTCGCGGTAGGCCGCGTCGACCCGGGAGCGGAAGTCGTCGTCCTCGCGCTCGATCCGGTCGCCGCCCTCGCCCACGCGCCGGGCCGACTCCTCAGGGTCGACGAGGAGCAGGAACGTTCGGTCCGGCAGGAGGCCGCGGATCGCGTGCAGGTTGAGCTCCAGCACGCGCTCGAGCCCGAGGTCGCGTGCGATGCCCTGGTAGGCAAGCGAGGAGTCGAGGTAGCGGTCGCAGACGACGTCGGCTCCACGCTCGAGCGCCGGCGCGATCACCTCCTCGACGAGCTGCGCGCGCGCGGCCGCGAAGAGCGCCGCCTCGGCCCAGGGCGCGATCTCGCCGCCGCCTAGCAGGAGCTCTCGGATCCGCTCTCCGACTTCGGTTCCGCCCGGCTCGCGGGTCGCGACGACCTCCCGCCCGTCGCCGCTGAGGGTCTCGGCGAGCAACTTGGCCTGGGTTGACTTGCCGGAGCCGTCGAGGCCTTCGAACGTGATGAGCACTTGCCTAGGATATGAGG
>DATAOV010000072.1:0-10819 GCA_036265535.1 Gaiellaceae bacterium
CCTTTGCGGTATCCGGCAGCAGCTGCATCAGGCCGATCGCGCCCGAGCTGGAGCGGGCGTTCGCGTCGAACTTGCTCTCCTGGTAGATGACTCCGGCGAGCAGGGCGGGATCGAGCCGGTAGTTGCGCGCGTGGCCGCGCACGATCGCGTCGTACTGAAGCGGGTAGCGGATCCGGATGTACCAGGCCGGCTCGATCGAGTTGACGTAGGCGAAGCCGGCCCCGAGCGCGGCGCCGACAAGCAGGACCACGAGCAGCTTCTTCACTCGGGTCTCGCCCCGAGCTCGCTCATCACCTCGCCCACGAACGCGTCGAGCTCGTCGAGCGACCCGTCGTTGACGAAGGCGAAGTCGGCCTGCGCAACCTTGACCGAGTCGGGCAGCAGGCGCGGTTCCCGGTCCTGGGTCGACACCGTTGTGCGGCCGGACCGAACCGCCGGTGGCGCGGTCACGACCACGACGACGTCGAAGCGATCCTGGCCGCCGACCTCGTAGAGCAGCGGCACCTCCGTCGCCGTCACCGGCGGAGGGTTCGGCAGGTCGGCGAGTTGGTCGCGCCAATCCATGTACTCCTGGACGACCAGCGGGTGCAGCAGCGCCTCGAGCCACTCGAGGGCTTCGTTGTCGGCGAACACGATCTCCGCGATCTTCGTGCGGTCGATCTGGCCCGCCTCGTCGAGGATCCGGTCGCCGAACCGCGCTGCCAGCGCCTTGCCCACGGTCGCGTCCTCACGGAGCAGACGATGGACAATCTGGTCGCTCGAAACGACGGCCGCGCCGTGGCGTGCGAACGAGGCGAGCGCCTCGCTCTTGCCGGCCCCGATGCCGCCGGTGATGGCGACGGCGATCGGTCTCGCCAAGATCAGTCGGGTGAGGCTGGAGGCTCGCCCTCGGAGTCGCCGGGGCCCTGCTCGTCCGGCGCGACCGCGTCCGCCTCGATGCTCGCGTCCGCCTGCTCTGGAACCGGCTCCTCTGCCGACGCGGCGGGCTCCTCTGCCCCCGGCGCGACTTCTGTTTCCTCCACAGGCGGCGCCTCGTCGGCAGGCGGGGTCTCGGGGGTCGTCGGTACGCCGGCCTCGACGGCCTCGACCTGGTGCTCGACGCCTTCGGGGAAGACCTCCTCGGAGAGCCCGAGGTTGGGCGTCCCCTCGACGGCCTCCGAGTCGTCGGCGCGCTCGGTCACACCGCCGCCCTCGACCCGCTTGAGGGAGAGCGATAGGCGGCGCCGCTCGGCGTCCACCTCGATGATCCGCGCCTTGACGAGATCGCCCTGCGAGACGACCTCGCGCGGATTCTCGACGTGGTGCTGAGCAAGCTCGGAGATGTGCACGAGCCCCTCCACCCCGGGCATGATCTCGACGAAGGCTCCGAAGGTGACGACCTTCGTGACCTTGCCCTCGACCTCGTCGCCTTCGTGGTAGGTCTCGAGCACCTGCTGCCACGGATCCGATTGCGTCTGCTTGAGCCCGAGCGAGATGCGCTGGCGCTCGCGGTCGATGTCGAGAACCTTCACCTTCACGTCCTGCCCGATCTCGAGGACCTCGGACGGATGGTTGACGTGGCTCCAGGAGAGCTCGGAGATGTGGATCAGACCGTCCATCCCGTCGAGGTCGACGAAGGCGCCGAAGTCGACGATGTTGGAGATCTGGCCGTCGACGACGTCGCCCGGGTTGAGCCGGTCGAGAATCGCCTGGCGCATCTCCTTGCGCTCGTCCTCGAGCACGGCCCGGCGCGAGAGCACGACGTTGTTGCGCGAGCGGTTGAGCTCGATCACCTTGCACCGCAGCTCCTGGCCGAGGAACTCGTCCAGGTCCTGCACGCGGCGGATGTCCACGAGCGAGGCGGGCAGGAAGCCACGCACGCCCAGGTCGAGGATCAGGCCGCCCTTGACGACCTCGATCACCCTGCCGTCGACCGGCTCGCCCGAGTCGGCCGCCTGCTCGATCGCCTTCCAGGCCATCTCGAAGCGGGCGCGCTTCTTCGACAGGATCAGGCGCCCCTCGGCGTCCTCCTTGGTGAGGACGAGCGCGTCGATCTCGTCGCCCAGGCTGACCTCGTCGGCCGGGTTGACGGAGCGCCTGATCGAGAGCTCCGCGACCGGAA
This sequence comes from Gaiellaceae bacterium, assembly GCA_036265535.1. Classification (GTDB taxonomy): domain Bacteria; phylum Actinomycetota; class Thermoleophilia; order Gaiellales; family Gaiellaceae; genus AC-32. The sequence goes on from DATAOV010000072.1 coordinate 2,102, forward strand.
TCACGCCTTCCGACTTGTAGCCGATGTCGACGAGCACCTCGTCCTTGTCCACACGCACGACGGTGCCGTGAACCACCTCGCCTTCGTTGATCGTCGGGAAGGTCGCGTCGTAGTCTGGAACGCGCTCGCCGTCCTCCGTCGTCGTCCAGACGCCGGCTTCGTCGAGCTGCTCGCTTGGTCTATCCACGGTTTCGCTGGCCATCGAGAAGTTGGTCAGTATAGCCGTGGAACTTTCGCGGCCCTGAGGCTCGTTTTGACTGCGAATCCGGACGGCGCCGACGCGGCCAGAGCCGCTTGTCGGACGTGAAGCTCGACCCGTTCGTCAGCGTCGCGCGGAGGCCAGGACGAATCTCAGGCCCTTGGCACACGGCCACGAGCCGATGAGAAGTGCGTCGCCGCCGCGGTGAGCTTTGCTCGCCGCGGTCGCTGCGGCCGTGATGAAAGCCGTCAACGTTGAAAGTCGTCATGGCCGGCGACGCCGGCCGGACTTTCAACGTTTAGCGTCGTTCCAGTCGTCGCCGGTGCCGATGTCGACTCCGAGCGGCGGGTCGAGCGGGAACGCGTTGCTCATCTCCTCGCGCACGAGCTCCTTCGCCGCGGAGCTCTCGGCGTCGGGAACCTCGAGCAGGAGCTCGTCATGCACCTGCAGCACGAGCCTGGCCGCCCTGCCCTCCTCGCGGAGGCGGCGGTGAATCGCGACCATCGCCTTCTTGATCACGTCGGCAGCGGTTCCCTGCATGACCGAGTTCACCGCGAGCCGCTCACCAAGGGAGCGCGTCTGCCGGTTCGAGGCACGAATCTCGGGCACCGGCCGGCGTCGGCCGAACAGCGTCGTCACGTAGCCGTCCCTCGCCGCCTGCTCGATCGTGCGCTGGATGAAGTCCTGCACGTGCGGGAAGCGGGCCAGATAGGCGTCGATGTAGGCCTGGGCCTCCTCGCGCGGGATCTCGAGGTTCTCCGAGAGCCCGAAGGCCGAGATGCCGTAGATGATCCCGAAGTTCACCATCTTGGCGACGTTGCGCTCGTCCTTGGAAAGCATCGCCGGATCCTTGCCGAGCACCTCGGCGGCCGTCGCGGTGTGGATGTCCTCGCCGCGGTCGAAAGCTTCCTTCAGCTTGGGCTCCGCCGAGACGTGCGCGAGGATGCGCAGCTCGACCTGCGAGTAGTCGGCCGAGAGGAGCTTGTGCGCGGCCTCGGCGACGAACGCCGAGCGGATCTCACGCCCGAGCTCGGTGCGGATCGGGATTGCCTGCAGGTTCGGCCTCGTGGTCGAGAGCCGGCCGGTTGCGGCAACCGTCTGGTTGAAGGTCGTGTGGAGGCGCCCATCCTCAGGCGAGATCAGCTCCGGGAGCGGGCCGAGGTAGGTGTTGAGCAGCTTCGAGTACTCGCGCCATTCCTCGATCACCGGCACGATCTCGTGCTCGGAGCGGACCGAGCGCAGGACGCGCGTATCGGTCGAGTAGCCGGTCTTGCCCTTGCGCCCCGGCGTCAGCCCGAGCGTCTCGAACAGGACCCGCGCCACCTGCTGGGTCGAGCCGAGCATGAACTCCTCGCCTGCCAGCTCGTAGGCCTTCGACTCCAGCTCTTCGACGCGGTCCGCGAGGCGCGCGGTGATCTCGCCCATCCGGTAGGTGTCAACCTTGACCCCGGCCGCCTCCATCGCGGCCAGCACCTCGGTCAGAGGAAGCTCGATCTCGCGGTAGAGCGGCTCGGCGCCGCGCTCGCGTACCCGCTCCAGCAGCGGCTCCCGGAGCCGCAGGGTGGCGGCTGCGTGGCGCACGAGAGCGGCGGTCTCCTCCTCGGCCTCGGGCACGGGCACGAGCTCGACCCCGTACTCGGCGGCCAGGTCGTCGAGCTCGTACTCGGCGCGGCCGGGCTCGATCAGGTACGCGAGGATCATCGTGTCGTCGACGGCCTCGACCCGAACGGCCTTGGCGTCGTGGGCCACCAGCTGACCCTCGAGGCGGGCGGGCCTCGGCGAGACGACGACCTCCTCCCCGGCCGCGACTGCGATGCGACCGTCGTCGCCCGAGACGGCGACCGGACCGCTGACTTGCAAGAGGCTGTTGGTCTCCTCCTCGCGCCACGGAACCTCGACGCCGGTGGCCGTGAGCGCCGCCGCCGGGAGCGCCTCGTCGAGCTCGTCGACCCGGTTCAGGAGGTTGCGGAACTCGAACCGCCTGAACATCTCCTTCAGCTGCGAGCGGTCCGGCGGCGAGAGCACGAGCTCCGCGGGATCGCAGTCGAGCTCGAGGTCTCGCCGCATCGTCGCCAGCTCCTTCGCGGCGCGCGCCTGCTCGGCGTGCTCGCTGATCGACCTCGAGCGGGCCGGCGAAAGCTCGTCGACGTGCTCGAGCACCGACTCGAGCGAGCCGTACTGGGCGATCAGCTGCCCGGCAGTCTTGTCGCCGATCCCGGGAACGCCGGGGATATTGTCCGAGGTGTCGCCCTTGAGGCCGATGAAGTCCGGCACCTGCTCGGGCTTGATCCCGAGCCTAAGCTCGACGCGCTCAGGGGTGTAGACGTGGACGTCCGAGACCCCGCGCGGCGTCATCATCAGCGCGACGTTGTCGCTCACGAGCTGGAAGGCGTCGCGGTCTGTCGAGACGACGGTGGTCTTCACGCCCGCCTGGTCGGCGCGGTGGGCGAGCGTCGCGATCACATCGTCCGCTTCCCAGCCCTCGAACTCGAGGTTCCGGTAGCCGAACGCCTCGACGATCGGACGGAAGAACGGGAACTGCTCGCGGAGCAGATCGGGCATCGGCTTGCGCTCGCTCTTGTAGGACTCGAGCGCCTCCGTCCGGTGCACCGGGCGCGTGTCCCAGGCGACGGCGACTCCCTTCGGCCGATAGTCGGCGAGCAGCTTGAAAAGCATGTTCGCGAAGCCCAGCAGGGCGTTCGTGGAGAAGCCCTCGCTCGTCGCCAGCTCCTCCGGCAACGCGTAGAAGGCGCGGTAGGCAAGGTTGTTGCCGTCAACGAGGAAGAGCTCCGAGTCGCGCACCGGCGCGTCGTCGAGCTGGAGCTCGTCTCCCGTCAGCGTCTTCGGCGACATCTCTGCGAGTCTACGTCCCGTGGCCGGCCTCGAAGTAGTCCCCTTTTCCGACGAGCACCTGGACGACGCCGGCCGGCTCCTCGCCGCCCGCCATGCCCGGCAGCGAGAGGCCGAACCCCTGCTCCCGGAGCGATTCGAGGAGCCGGCCGCCGCCCGCGCCGAGGTGGTCGAGGCCTGGCGCGCCGAAGGCTCCTCGGGCGCGACAGCGATCAGGAAAGGCCGGGTGGCCGGCTACCTGATCGGCGCCCCCCGCGAGACCAAGATCTGGGGCGACAACGTGTGGGTCGAGCTCGCGGGTCACTCGGTCGAGGAGCCCGAGGACCTGCGCGACCTCTACGCAGCCGCGACTGCGCGCTGGGTCGAGGAGGGGCGAACGCGTCAGTACGCGCTCGTTCCCGCTACCGAGCACGAACTGGTGGACGCGTGGTTCCGCCTCAGCTTCGGCCAGCAACACGCACAAGGAGCGCAGGAGATCGAACGCCGGGAGGTCATTCCGCCCGCGGGGATCGAGATCCGCGCCCCGGCCGCGGACGAGATCGAGCAGCTGATCGAGGTCGATCTGACGCTCCCGGCGCACCAGAGCCGCCCGCCGGTCTTCTCCGGCATCGGCCAACCCTCGCGCGAGGAGCTGCGGGAGGAGTGGGTCAGAACCCTCGCCGGGGACGAGGAGGAGGTGCTCGTCGCCTACCGCGACGGCCGCCCGCTTGCCGTCTGGTCGGTGATGCCGGTCGAAGTCTCCAGCCAGCACCGCGGTCTCGGCCGTCCCGAGCGGGCGGCCTTCCTGGGCTTCGCCGCGACGCTGCCCGAGGCCCAGGGGTTGGGGCTCGGCCTCGCGCTCACCGACGCGTCGTTCAACTGGGCGGCCGAGCACGGGTACGAGGTGATGGTGACCGACTGGCGGGTGACCAACCTCCTCGCGTCACGGTTCTGGCCGAGGCGCGGCTTTCGATCCGTCTTCCTGCGGCTGTACAGGTCCATTCCCTAGGTGACACGGCTGCCAGTGCTCTTCGGGACCCGCGTCGCGGTCGTGGACGCGCCCGACGACGCGGTCGTGATCCGCCCGCCCCCGCCCGGCGAGCAGGTCGTCGACATGTGGGCGGCGATGCGCGACGCGCTGCGATTCCCGCTTGCGGGCGAGCCACTCGAGGCGCTTGTCACCCGAGGTGGTCGCGCGACGATCGTGGTCGAGCCGCCGGCGCTGCCGCTGCCCGGTGCGTTGCACGATCCGCGACAGGTTGCGCTCGCCGCGGCCTCGGCCGAGCTCGAGCGGGTCGGTGTACCGACGGAGCGCCAGACGCTGCTCGTCGCCTCGGGGCTCACGCGGCGGCCGAACCGGCGCGAGCTCGAGAGCCTCGGCATCGTCTCGCCGGGGTTCGCGCGGCGCTTTCACGGCACCGTCGAGATCCACGACGCCGAGGATCCCGGCCTCGTCGACCTGGACGTGCCCGGAAACCTGCCCCTTCGGGCCAACCGCGCCCTCGTCGAGACCGATCTGGTGCTGACCGTGAGCGCAGCGGAGACGGTGCTCCACGGTGGGCCCGCGGCGCTGCTCGGGGCGAGCGGTCCGGAGTCGCTGCGGGCCGCCGGGGCGTACTCGCTGCTCGAGACCGGCGCCTCGCACGGCTGGCGCCTGGGCGTGCAGCTCGAGCGCCGACTGTCGGACCGCCTGCCGGTGATCGGTGCCTCGCTCGTGCTCAACCAGCCGCGGTTCACCGGCGCAGCCCGGGGCTACCCGTACGACCCCGAAGCGGTCGATCGCATCGCCCGTTCCCCGTTCCGCCGCGCCTTCGGCCTTCTGCCCGGCTTCGCTCGCGACCGCGCCCTGCGGTCGATCCGGCGCGAGCTCAGCGCCGCGGCGACCTACGCAGGACCCCCCTCGGTCGCACACGCGGAGGCCCTTCTTCGTGCGGTCGAGGCGCGGTCGGCGACGCTCGAAAGGCCGCTCGACGCGATCGTGATCGGGATACCTCGCACCACACCGCATCTCCCGCGCGAGCGACCGAATCCGCTGCTCGCGGCCTACCTCGGCCTGGGGCTCGCGCTCCGGCTCTGGCGCGACGCGTTCCCCGTTGCCGAAGGAGGAACGGTGATCCTGCTGCATCGATTCAACCGGCACTTCTCGCACCCGACGCAGCAGCCGTACCGGGCGATCTTCCAGGCAGCGCGCTTCGGAAGAGCACCGGAGGAGTTGGCTCATGCCGAACGCGAGGCCGCGGCCGACGAGCGCGCGCTCGCGGCCTATCGCGCCGGCCGTTCGTGCCATCCGGTGCTCCCGTTCGCGGACTGGTCGGGATGCGCGCCCGCGCTCGATCGGATCGGGTCGGTGATCGTCGCGGGCTGCCGAGACTCGGTCGCGGCGCGACAGCTCGGCTTCGTCCCGGCGCGCGGGATCGGGGCGGCGCTGGAGATGGCACAGGGCCGCCACGGCGGCACGCCGCGGGTCGGCTACCTGCTCTCTCCGCCCTACTTCCCGCTGCGCGTCGTCGAAGGCTAGGGCGGACCTCCTCCCCCGTAGCTGATCGATCGGTCATTTCAGACGGGCAAGGGCACAGCCCGGACGCCCTGAGGGTGGCACCGCAAGCGGGGCTAGGTCTCGCCCAGGTACGTCTTCCGAACCTGCTCGTTCTCGCGCAGGCTCTTCGCGTCGTCGGACAGGGCGACGCGCCCAGTCTCGAGCACGTAGCCGCGCTGCGCTGCGTCCAGCGCCATCAGGGCGTTCTGCTCGACGAGGAGGATCGTCGTCCCCTGCTCGTTGATCTCGCCGATGATCTCGAAGATCTTCTCGACGAAGATCGGCGCCAGGCCCATCGACGGCTCGTCGAGCATCAGCAGCTTCGGCCGAGCCATCAACGCGCGCCCGATAGCGCACATCTGCTGCTCGCCCCCGGAGAGCGTCCCCGCCTTCTGGTGCTTCCGCTCGGCGAGGCGCGGAAAGAGCCCGTAGACCCGGTCCATGTCCTCGCGAATGTTGGAGCGATCATCCCGCTGGAAGGCGCCCATCTCGAGGTTCTCGACCACGCTCATGTGCGGGAAGAGGCGCCTCCCTTCCGGCGACTGCGAGATGCCCATTCCGACGATGTTGTGGGGCGCGGTCCGCGTGATGTCCTTGCCCCGGAAGACGATCGAGCCCTCCCGGGGCTGGTTCAGGCCGTTGATCGAGCGGAGCGTCGTCGACTTGCCCGCGCCGTTCGCGCCGATCAGGGTCACGATCTCGCCCTCGCGAACCTCGATCGAGATCCCCTTCAGCGCCTCGATCGTGCCGTAGAACGTGTGCACGTTATCGACCTTGAGCAGCGTCTCCGGCTGACTTGCGTTCACGCGGTCGCCGCCCTGCCGAGGTACGCCTCGATCACGCGCTCGTCCTTCTGGACGTCCTGCGGGGTGCCCTCGGCGATCTTCTCGCCGTAGTCGAGCACCGTCACGCGCTCCGAGACGCCCATGACGACCTTCATGTCGTGCTCGATCAGCAGGATCGCGAGCGGGCGCTGCTCCCGCAGCGTCGAGACGAACTGCATGAAGACGACCGTCTCCTGCGGGTTCATCCCGGCCGTGGGCTCGTCGAGGAGCAGCAGCTTCGGTTCGGTCGCGAGCGCGCGGGCGACCTCGAGCCGTCGCTGGTCGCCGTAGGCGAGGCTCTCGGCGAGCTCGTCGTCGACGTTGCCGAGCCCGGCGAAGCGAATCAACTCGCGCGCCTCCTCGCGTGCCTCGCGTTCTTCGCGGCGCACCCGCGGCGTGCCGACGATCGAGCCCAGGATCCCGCCCTTGAGGCGGGAGTGCATGCCGACGAGAACGTTCTCGAGCGCCGTCATCTGCGGGAAGAGGCGGATGTTCTGGAAGGTGCGGCCGACGCCCGCCTTCACGATCGCATGCGGCGGCTTGTCGGTGACGTCTTCGCCGTCGAACAGGATGCGCCCGGACGTCGTCTTGTACAGGCCCGTGAGGGTGTTGAAGAACGTCGTCTTGCCCGCGCCGTTGGGACCGATCAGGCTGACGATCGCGCGCTCCGGAATCGTGAAGTCGAGGTCGTTCACCGCCAGGAGCCCGCCGAACTCCTTGCGCACCGCTTGCGCGTCGAGCAAGTTGCCGCTCTCCGAGACCTGGTTCTCGCTCATCCTCTGGGGATTTTCCCCCCTGCGCCGCGCTCGCCCGCGCCCGGTTCGTCGGCGCCGCGCATCTCGTAGATCGGCTCGTCCAGCGGCCCGCGGGTCCCCTCTTCGAGCTCGCGCTTGCGCCGGCGCTCGGGGATCAGCCCCACGGGTCGGAAGAGCATCATCAGGACCAGGATGACGCCGTAGATCCCGAACTGGTACTTGGCCACCTCGAAGTTCAACGGCGTGTTGGTGTTCAGCCAGCTGCCGATGTTCGCGAGGCCTTCGACGTTCAGCCACGACAGGATCACGGCCGCGACGACGACGCCCCAGATGCTGCCCATCCCGCCGAGAACGACCATGCAGAGCAGGAAGATCGAGATGTTGAAGTTGAACTGGCTCGGGTTGGCGACAGAGTTGAAGCTGGCGATGTAGGCGCCCGCCGCTCCTCCGAAGAAGGCGCCGATCGCGTAGGCCCAGGTCTTGGTGCGCATGAGCGGGATCCCCATCGCACCCGCCGCGGTCTCGTCCTCGCGGATCGCGATCCAGGCTCGGCCGAGGCGCGAATCGCGCAGGCGGATGCAGCAGAAGATGGTCACGAGGAGCAGCGCGAGCACCGTCCAGAAGAAGAGCCGGTCGGCATCGAACTCCTGCTGGTACGACACGGGTAGCCCGACAGCGTTGTGGATTCTGTCCCCGAAGCCGGGTGAGTCGATCGGGTTGATGCCGAAGGTGCCGTGGGTGAGGTCGAAACCGTGGAGGTTGTCGGCGTTGCGGACGAACTGGGGGACGATCTCACCGAAGCCGAGCGTGACGATGGCGAGGTAGTCGCCGCGGAGGCGCAGGGTCGGCAGGCCGATGAAGATGCCGCCCAGCGCCGTAACGATCGCCGCGCTCAGGAGCACGAGCCAGATCGAGACGTGGATGCCGCGCGCATCGTGGCTGATCCCGACCGAGCCGAAGTGGAACTTGACCTGCTGGAACTGGCCGGAGGCAAGCCATCCCGCCGTATAGGCGCCGAGTGCGTAAAAGGCGACGTAGCCGAGATCGAGCAGGCCGCAGTAGCCCACGACGACGTTGAGCCCGACCGCCATCATCGTGAAGACGAGGATCGTCACGGCAGAGTGCATGTCGGGGAAGGTGAGGATGACCGGGACGTTCGTCGGCAGGCTGTCCACGTAGAGCGGGTAGGTCACTGCGATCGTCAGGAGCACCGCGAAGGGGATCAGGCTCCTCGCGCGGGCCGGCAGCTGATTCCAGGCGTCGCCCACTCGATGGAGCCCCGAGGCGCGCGTGACCTGACCGCGGTACTCCCGTAGCGAGGCGCGCGAACGTTGGCCTCGGCTCCCCACCTACGCTCCTTCGGGCGTGCGTTCGCCGAGCAATCCCTCGGGCTTGAAGACGAGGATCGCGATCAGGATCCCGAAGACGATCGAGCGGGTCCAGTCGCTGCCCGGCGCGTTCCATGCGAGCCCCTCGTTGAACGCCTGGATCAGGCCGATGATGATCGCGCCCAGCACCGCGCCGCTCAGGTTCCCGATCCCGCCGAGGACGGCTGCCGTGAACGCGATCAGGCCG
>DATAOV010000073.1:0-26543 GCA_036265535.1 Gaiellaceae bacterium
GCTTGATCCGCGTGAACGTCTGCCACCCGGCGAGCGAGGTGCCATCGGAAACGAGATTGCCGCCCACGCGCACGTTGTCGACCCACACGCCGCTGCCGCGCGTGTTGGTGTCGGTCACGTAACGCAGGGCTAGGAGCACGGTCTGGCCGGCATACGGGGCGAGGTCGAAGGTCTCGCTCACCCAGCCGCCGCTGTCGCCGTTCAGGCCCGCACCCGGGTCGCGAGATCGCAGATCGTGTCCGCGTTGCTGAGGCTGTGGTACGTCGCCCCACCATCGGTCGAGACCTGCACCGAAACGCAGCGCTTTGCAGCGGAAAGCCGGTTTAGGCAGCCTCGGTCGCGGGCTCGGATTCGGCCTCGTGTGCCTGGACGGCAGCCGGGTTGGTGCGCAGGAAGGCGGCGCCGACGGCTGCGGCCCCAGCAGCGAACAGCGCACCCACGAGGAACGCGAGGTGGTAGCCGCCGTTGAGCGCTGCCAGCGCCCCCTCGCCGGAGCTGCGCAGGCTGTCGGTCCGCGAGGCCGCAAGGCTGGCCAGGATCGCGAGACCAAGCGCCCCGCCCATCATGAACGCCGTGTTCACGACTCCCGAGGCCAGCCCGGACTCGCTCGGCTCGACGTCGCTCATTGCCGCGAGCAGCACCGGGTTGAACGCCATCCCCGCGCCGCACCCGAGCAGGATCATGCTCGGGAGCACGTCGACGAGGAAGGTCCCGTCCACGGGAGCCCGCGCGAAGAGCAGCAGGCCAACGGCGGCGAGCAGCAACCCCGTCGCGAGCGGCACCTTGATCCCGAAGCGCATCACGAGCTTCGCCGAGAGGCCGATCGAGAACGCGCCCATGATCAGGTTCGCCGGCAGGAAGGCGAGACCAACCTGCAGCGGGCTGTAGCCGAGCACGAGCTGGAGGTAGAGCGCCGAGAGGAAGAACCACGCGAACATGGCGGCGGCCCAGAGCACGCCGACCACGTTCGCGGTCGCGACGTTGCGGAGCTTGAGGATCCTGAGCGGCATCAGCGGCGAGCTGATCCGCGACTCGAGCACGAGAAAGGCCGTCATCAGCACCGCCGAGCCGACGAGCAGCCCGAGCGTCTGGGCCGAGGACCAGCCCTTGTCGTTCCCGTTGACGATCGCGTAGACGGCCAGCATCAGGGCCGTCGTCACCAGGACGGCGCCGGCGACGTCGAGCCGCCCGCTGGCGGCCTGGCCACGGCCCGCCGGCAGCAGCCTCAGGCAGAGCGCGTAGACAGCAATGCCGATCGGGACGTTGACGAGGAAGATCCAGTGCCAGCTGAGCAGGTCGGTCAGCACGCCGCCGAGGAGCACGCCAATGCTGCCGCCTCCCGCCATCACGAACCCGAAGACGCCCATCGCCTTTGCCCGCTCGGCCGGCTCGGTGAAGAGGGTCATGATCAGCGAGAGCGCGACCGCCGAGACGATCGCCCCGCCGAGGCCCTGAACCGCCCTGGCCGTCACGAGCAGGCCCTGGGTGGTCGAGAGCCCGCAGGCGATCGAAGCCAGCGTGAAGAGCGAGATCCCGATCAGGAACAGCCGCCGGTGGCCGAAGAGGTCGCCGAGCCGGCCGCCGAGGAGGAGGAAGCCGCCGAAGGTCAGCAGGTACGCGTTCACGACCCAGGCCAGCGACGTCTCCGTGAACCCGAGGTCCTCCCTGATCGAGGGCAGCGCGACGTTCACGATCGTGGTGTCGAGCACGATCATCAGGTCGCCAAGGCAGAGGACGATGAGCGCGAGCCAGCGGGTGCGTCGATCCATGGTCATGAGTCTCCTGCTCTCCCTTCGGTCAGATTAGTCATACGACCGCCCCTCACCGCGAAACTCATCGGTCGCCGCCCGATGAGTTTTCGAGTCCACAGGCGTCTTTGAGCTAGATGAGGGCGCATCGGTGCAGCACGCTCGTCTGCGACGTTCACGCGCTGGCTCCCGACGCGGCCGCGATCGACGCACTCGCGCGGCTCCAGCTCGCCGCTCGGCGAGTGGGGTTGGAGGTGCGCCTGTGTCATGCGTCAAAGGAGCTGTGCGGCCTGCTGGAGTTCGTCGGCCTGAGCGACGTGCTACGAGTCGAGGCGGGCGGGAAGCCCGAAGAGCGGGAAGATGGTCTCGGTGCCAAGGAAGAACGTGAACTCGACGACACGCCCATCTGAGACCTCGAGCACCTGCAACGCCCAGGGCTCGTAGCCCTCGCCGGTCTCGCTCGGCTTGTACTGACCGAATGCGGGCGAGCCGTTCGCCGAGAACGTCGGGATGACGCGTGAGCCCCGGCAAGCGGCGCCGGGACCGACCCACCAGTTGAGGATGTCGTCCCGGCCGCTCAGCCAGAGGTCGTACGGTGGCATGGACTGCGTGGCGTCCTCGTGGATCAGCGCGGTGAGCGCCTCCATGTCGTAGTGCTCGAACGCCTCGACGTAACGCGCGAGCAGCTCGCGGTCGGGCTCGTCGAGTTGCGCCGCGGAGTCCGCGCTGACGTTGCTCTGCTCGAGCGTCGCCCTGGCTCGCTGAAGCGCGCTGTTGACCGAGGCGACACTGGTCTCGAGGAGCTCCGCGACCTCGGCGGCCTTCCAGCGAAGCACCTCGCAGAGGATCAGCACCGCGCGCTGTCGTGGCGGAAGATGCTGCAGCGCGGCCACGAACGCGAGTCGGATCGTCTCACGCGACTCGGCCACTTCAGCCGGGTCGGTCGGAAGGGGCTCGATCCACGTCGCCTCCGGGAGCGTGTTCAGGTTCGACGTCACCGGCTCTTGGGCGGGGCCGAGATCCATCGGGCGCGCCCTTCGTTCCCGCCCGTCGAGCATGTCGAGACAGACATTCGTCGCGATGCGGTAGAGCCAGGAGCGCAGGGCGGCGCGGCCCTCGAAGCGGTCGAGGTTCTTCCACGCGCGCACGAGCGTCTCCTGGACCGCGTCCTCCGCCTCGAACGGCGAGCCGAGCATCCGGTAGCAGTACGCGGTCAGCTCGCGGCGGTGCTGCTCCAACTGGCCGAACTTGGGCGCAACGGTGGCCGACCCTTCCACGACCGCCATGGTAAGTGCAGGTCGATGTCAGCCGTCGGCCGAACGAAGAAGCCGCTTTCGTCCCCGGCTGCAGATCACAAGTCCGGCGATCCATCGGCGTCCTATGTGATGCCGGGCGGTTTTCCCGAGGACTAGACGCGCAAGCGCCTAGCGGGAGAGAGGAACAACCGCCCGGCCTGTCCTTTGTAGCCAACCGAACGGCGGTCGAAGTACCCTCGCGGAGTAGCTGGGCGGGTAAAGCCGTTGTCCCTCTTGACGAACCGTCGTCGCCTCGGGGAGACTCTCGACGGAAAGGAGGCGTCATGGCCTGGAAGACCATCGTCGTCGGGATCGACGACACCGAGCCTTCTCACCGCGCTCTGGAGCGTGCGGCCGATCTAGCGCAGACAGCGGGCGTGGAGCTCGTGGTGACGAGCGCTGCGCCCGTGCTGACCGGCATGGCTGCCGCGCACGGGGTCGGGCCCTGGGACCCGGCCGACCCACCGGAGGAGCACCGGGAGGAGCTGGTGCACGCCCGCGAGTACCTGCATGGCCGTAACGTCACGGCGGAGTTCGTCCTCGGAGCCGGCGAGCCGGCTGACGCCATCCTGGACGTGGCCGAAAAGCACGGCGCCGACCTGGTGGTCGTCGGCACGCGCGAGGCGAAGTTCGGCGAACGTCTACTCAGCGGCAGCGTCAGCAGGGCAGTCGCGAAGAGGGCTCACAGCGACGTCCTGATCGTCCACTAGTCCGGCGTCACGTAGGCGGCCGTGAGGCCGCCGTCGACCAGGAACGTCGTTCCGGTCACGTACGACGACTCGTCGCTCGCCAGGAACAGCGCCGCGTTCACGATCTCGCGCGGCCGCGCCAGCCTCCCCATCGGCCAGTGCGTGCGCCGGCGCTCGAGCGCCGCCGGATCGTCTCCGAAGATCGAGAGCAGGAGCGGCGTCTCCACCGGGCCCGGGCAGAGCGCGTTCACCCGCACCCCGTCGCGGGCGAACTGGACGGCGAGCTCGCGACTCATCGCCAGCACCGCTCCCTTCGAGGCGGTGTACGAGATCTGTGACGTGGCCGCGCCGACAATCGCGACGAAGGAGGCGACGTTGATCACCGAGCCCCCTCCCCGCGCCAGTAAGTGGGGAATGCCGTGCTTGCAGCAGAGGAAGACACCCTTCGCGTTGATGTCCTGCACCCGCTGCCAGGCCTCGACGCTCGTCTCGAGTACGGAGGCGTCGTCGCCGGGCGAGATGCCGGCGTTGTTGTAGAGCACGTCGACGCCTCCGAAGCGCTCGGACGTCTGAACGTACACGGCGGCCACTCCTTCTTCGTCGGCGACGTCGACCTCGACCGGGAAGGCATCGCCCGGACAGAGCGAGACCGTCTCCTCTGCCGCCTGCCCGTCCACGTCCGCAACACACACGCAGGCCCCTTCCTCGGCGAAGAGGATCGCCGCGTCGCGGCCCATGCCGCCGCCCGCCCCCGTGATCACCGCCACCTTGCCGTCGAGGCGTCCCATCTCAGCTCTCCGTGGAAAAGAACACGGTCTTGACCTCCGAGTAGCCGTCGAGCGCCTGCATCCCGAGCTCTCGGCCGAGACCCGACTGCTTGAACCCGCCGAAGGGCGTCTGCACGCGCACCGAGCTGTTCGAGTTGACCGAGAGCACTCCCGTCTCGAGCGCGCGGGACACCCGGAGAGCCCGGGCGCCGTCACGCGTCCAGATCGAGCCCGAGAGCCCGTACGGCGTGTCGTTGGCGATCCCGATCGCCTCGTCCTCGTCGGAGAACGGGATGACCGCGGCCACGGGCCCGAAGACCTCCTCGCGGGCGACGCGGTCCTCGTTCGTCGCCTGCACCAGGGTGCAGGGGAACCAGTAGCCGGGACCCTCGGGCGCCTCGCCGCGGAAGAGCGGCTCGCGCTCGACGAAGGACGAGACGGTCTCCCGGTGCGCAGACGAGATCAGGGGGCCCATCTCGGTGTTCTCCTCGGCCGGGTCCCCCACCTTGACCCTGGCGGTCGCCTCGACCAGGAGCTCCAGGAAGCGGTCGTAGACCGAGCGCTGCACGAGGATCCTCGAGCGGGCGCAGCAGTCCTGGCCGGCGTTGTCGAAGACGGCGTACGGAGCCGCGCCGGCTGCTCGCTCGAGGTCGGCGTCCTCGAAGATCACGTTAGCCGACTTGCCTCCCAGCTCGAGCGTGACGCGCTTGATCTGCCCCGCGGCGCGGCGCATGACCTCGCGACCCACCTCCGTCGAGCCGGTGAAAGCGATCTTGGCCACGTCGGGATGCTCGACCAGCCGCTGCCCCACCACGGAGCCCGGCCCCACGACGACGTTGAGGACGCCCTCGGGGATCCCGGCCTCAAGCGCGAGCTCCGCCAGTCGCAAGGCCGAGAGCGGCGTGAGCTCGGCCGGCTTGAGCACGACCGTGTTCCCGCAGGCGAGCGCCGGGCCGAGCTTCCAGCTCGCGATGTTGAGCGGGAAGTTCCAGGGCACGATCAGCCCGACGACGCCGAGAGGCTCGCGGAACGTAGCGGCGACACCGCCCGCGGCGGGGATCGTCTCGCCGAGGTGCTTGTCGACCGCGCCGGCGTAGTAGTGGAAGACCTGCGCGACCATGCCGATCTCGCCGCGGGCGCCTCCGATCGGCTTGCCGACGTTCTCCGACTCGATTCGCGCAAGCTCTTCGCCGTGCTCCTCGACCAGGGCGGCGAGAGCCCGGAGCAGGCCCGCCCGGTCCTGCGGCGCGAGATCCCTCCAGGCAGGGAACGCGCCCTTCGCCCTGGCGACCGCCTCGTCGGTCTCCCCGTCGCCGGCCTGTGCGAGCTCCGCGATCGGCTTCTCGGTCGCGGGGTTGACGACCGTGAGCGTCATCCCCGCTCGAAGAGGCGCTCGCGCTCGTAGCACGTGACAACCTGGTCGAAGAGGCGCTGCTCCGTCCGGGCGTAGTTCAGGTAGTGGTCGACCACCTGGTCGCCCATCGCGGCGCGCGCCATCGTGCCCGACTCCAGCGCGGCGACCGCCTGCGCCATCGTCGACGGGAAGCGCTCGACGTCGGACTCGTAGGCGTTGCCTTCGACCGCGGGCGGAGGCTCCAGCTCGTGCTCGATCCCGTGAAGCCCCGCGGCGATCAGCGCCGCGAAGGCGAGATAGGGGTTCACATCGGCGCCCGGAATGCGCGTCTCCACGCGCAGGCCGGACCCGTGCCCAACCACCCGGAACCCGCAGGTGCGGTTGTCGCGACCCCAGGCCAGCGTAGTCGGCGCCCAGCTCGCAGCCATGAAGCGCTTGTACGAGTTGATCGTCGGCGCAAAGAAGATCGCCAGCTCGCTGGCGCAGGCGACCTGCCCCGCGAGGTACTGGCGGAAGATGTCCGACTCGCCCGCGAATGCGCTCTCGTCGCCGCGCCAGAGGCTCGAGTGGATGTGACAGGAGGAGCCCACCTCGGTGTGGTAGGGCTTGGCCATGAAGGTGATCGAGCAGCCGTGCTGGTATGCGATCTCCTTGGCCCCGTTCTTGTAGACGACGTGGTCGTCGGCGGTTCGCACCGCGTCTGCGAACCGGAAGTTGATCTCATGCTGGCCCGGCCCAGCCTCGCCCTTCGAGTTCTCGACCACGAGCCCCGCGCGTTTCATTCCGTTTCTGATCTCACGGATGAGCGGCTCGTCGTACGAGGTGGCGAGCACGTGGTAGTCGAGGATGTACGGGACGGAGGGCGTGAGGTCGCGGTAGTGCAGCTCGTGTGCCTCCGCGTAGCTCTCCCGGAAGAGGAAGAACTCGAGCTCGGAGCCGAGCATGGCGGAGAAGCCGAGCTCTTCGGCTTTTGCGACCTGGGCGCGCAGCACCTGGCGCGGTGACGGCTCGACCGGGAAACCGTCGTGCCAGAGCACGTCGCAGAGGACGAGAGCCGTCCCCTCGAGCCACGGGATCCTCCGCAGCGAGGCGAGGTCCGGATCGAGCGCGAAGTCGCCGTAGCCGCGCTCCCAGCCGGCGATCTCGTACCCCGGGACCGGCTCCATCTCCATCTCCAGCGCGAGCAGGTAGTTGCAGCCCTCGACCGGGTGCCCGGCCTCGAGCTCCCCCAGGAAGAACTCGGCATCCACGCGCTTGCCCATCAGCCGGCCCTGCATGTCGGTGAAGGCGACGACGACGGTGTCGATCGCGCCGGTCTCGACCTCGTCCCGAAGCTCCTGCTCGGATAGCACGTCGGAATCCTCTACGAAATCCCGTGGACTTGACACCGGCTCGGGCGAAGCGGGTAAATAGCCCATTCGACCTGGGAGGCAGGATGAGTAGCGGACCCGCGGCGAACGACACGAAGCGCTACCTCGACGACCGGGAACAACTCCATACGCTCGGCTACGCGCAGGAGCTGTTCCGCTCGATGGGCGGCTTCCAGAACTTCGCCATCTCGTTCACGATCATCTCGATCCTCGCCGGCTGCCTGACGTCCTTCTACATCGCGTTTGGGCAGGGCGGGCCGGTTGCGGTCACCTGGGGCTGGCTGATCGTCGGTCTCTTCTGCATCATCGTCTCGCTCGCCATGGGCGAGATCGCGTCGACGTACCCGACGGCGGGCGGCCTCTACTTCTGGTCATCGAAGCTGGGAAGCCCCGGCTGGGGCTGGTTCACCGGCTGGTTCAACCTGGTCGGTCAGATCGCCGTCACCGCTGCGATCGGCTACGGCTGTGCGATCTTCATGACCGCCTGGCTGAACCTGATCACGTCAGGCCACTACGGGAACTCGTTCAGGTGGATCCTCTTCACCTACGCGATGATCATGCTCGCAGCCGGGCTGATCAACATGTTCAAGGTCTCGATCACCGCCACCTTGAACGCCTTCTCGGCGTGGTGGCACATGATCGGCGTGCTGGTAATCGTGGGCATCCTGATCGTCGTTCCTGACCACCACCAGTCGATCGGATACGTCTTCGGCAAGACGGTCAACGCTTCGGGCTTCGGTGGAGGCACGACGTCGGGGATCGTCTTCTTCTACGTCTTCCTGACCGGCCTGCTGATGGCCCAGTACACGATCACAGGGTACGACGCCTCGGCGCACATGAGCGAGGAAACGAGGCAGGCCTCGATCGGCGCAGCCTGGGGCATGGTGATGTCGGTGGTCGTCTCGGTGATCTTCGGGTTCATCCTGCTCGTTGCCGTGACGTTCGCCATCCCGAGCACCAACGGGGCGATCGACAACATCGGCAACATCATCCCGTGGATCTGGGAGACGTCGATGTCCAGACGCTGGGCGGAGTTCCTGCTGTTCATCGCGGTCGTGGCCCAGACGTTCTGCACGATCGCGTCGGTGACCTCGGCCTCGCGGATGATGTTCGCGTTCTCGCGCGACCGCGCGGTGCCCGGGCACCAACTGTGGAAGCGGGTCTCGAAGGTCGACCGGATCCCGATCTACACCGTCTGGGCGGTTTGTGTGGCCGCGTTCGTGATCGAGATCCCGACGCTGTGGTACGGACTGACGGGCTACTACTGCTCCACCTCGGTGGCGGTGATCGGGCTCTATGTCGCGTTCGTGCTGCCGATCATTCTTCGACTCAAGGCCGGCGATAAGTTCGAGCGCGGCGCCTGGCACCTCGGCAAGCACTACAAGTGGATCGACGGGCTCGCCATCCTGTGGATCGCCTTCATCTGCGTCGTGTTCATGCTTCCGTTTGCGTACGCAGGCGTGCCGTGGAACAAGGGATTCGACTGGAATCTCTTCAACTACACGATCCTGACCGTCGGCGCGACCTTCCTCCTCTTCGGCGGCTGGTATGTGCTCTCGGCGCGCAAATG
This sequence comes from Gaiellaceae bacterium, assembly GCA_036265535.1. Lineage (GTDB taxonomy): Bacteria > Actinomycetota > Thermoleophilia > Gaiellales > Gaiellaceae > AC-32. The sequence goes on from DATAOV010000073.1 coordinate 8,794, forward strand.
GTTCAAGGGCCCGATCCGCCAGGGCACGGACCAGGAGCTCGAGCGAATCGAGCGCGAGTACGGCGAGGTCGAGGCCGAGGCGCCCAGACCGGCCACGGCGACGTAACGCAGGCTTAGCCCCTGAGCCGCTCTCCGGCGGGATCGAAGAGCGGCTCGGGGGCGACCTCGCCCTCGATCCACTCCCCGAAGATCTCCACCTCGACCGGTTGCTCGGGCTGCGCGTACCCGGCCGGGACGTACGCGTACGCGATCGAGCGCTCGACCGTGTAGCCGTAGCCGCCGCTCGTCACGCGGCCGACGAGCTCGCCGTCGACGCGCACTGGTTCCGATCCGAGGGCAACGGAGCGCGGATCGGAGAGGACGAGGCAGGCGAGCCTGCGCTCAGGCTCCTGTGCCTCGAGCAAAGCTTCGCGCCCAATGAAGTCCTCCTTGTCGAGCTTGACCGCGAAGCCGAGGCCGGCCTCGTAGGGCGTGTCGTCCGGGGTGATGTCGGCGCCCCAGACCCGGTAGCCCTTCTCCAGGCGGAGCGAGTCGATCGCCTTGTAGCCGCCGGCGACGAGGCCGTGGTCGCGCCCCGCCTGCCAGAGCGTGTCCCAGAGCGCGAGCCCGAACTCGGTCGGACAGTAGAGCTCCCAGCCGAGCTCGCCAACGTAGGTCACACGGAGCGCCAGGCACGGAACCGGGCCGACCGCGAGCTCGCGCGCGCGCATGTACCCGAAGGCGAGGTCGTCGGTCGTCGCCGCCTGCAGGATCTCGCGCGCTGACGGCCCCCAGAGGCCGAGGCATGCCAGCTTGGAAGTGACGTCCTCGACCAGCACCGAGCCGTCCTCCGGCGCGTGCTGGCGGATCCAGGCGAGATCGTGGCGGCCGAAGGCTGTGCCGGTCACGATCCGAAAGCGATCCTCAGCGAGTCGGGTGACGGTGAAATCGCACTCGATCCCGCCCCGGGCGTTCAGCATCGAGGTGTAGGTGATCTGCCCGACCTCGCGTGCGACCCGGTTGTCGCAGACCCGCTCGAGGAAAGCCGCCGCGCCCTCGCCGGAGACGTCGATCTTGGCAAAGCTCGTCTCGTCGAAGAGGGCGGCGCTCTCACGGCAGGCGCGGTGCTCGGCGCCGATCGCCGGCGACCACAAGCGGCCCGCCCAGCCGCGCGGCCGGAGCGATTCCTCACCCGCCGCGGCGTTCGGCTCGAACCAGTTGGCCCGTTCCCAGCCCGACTTCTCGCCGAACGCGGCGCCCAGTTCGACCAAACGCGGGTAGGCAGGCGAAAGACGCAGCGGCCGTCCGGCCTCCCGCTCGTGGCCGGGGTATTTGACGTCGTAGTAGGTCGAGTAGATCTCGAGCGTCCGCGCGAGCGTGTAGTCGCGGCTCGCGTAGTGCGCCCCGAAGCGGCGCGAGTCCATCTCCCAGACGTCGAAGCCGGGTAGCCCGTCCACGATCCACTCCGCGACGAGCTTCCCCATCCCGCCCGCGCCCGCCAGGCCGTGCGCGCAGAACCCCGACGCGACCCAGAGGCCGGGCAACTCGGTGGGACCGAGGATGAACTCGCCGTCCGGAGTGAATGCCTCCGGCCCGTTGACGAGCCGGATCACCTCCGCCTCGCCGAGCTCCGGCACCCGGACGAGCGCGTTCGTCATCAGCTCCTCGAACCGCTCCCAATCTTCTGCGAGCAGCTTGCCGTTGAAGTCGGCCGGGATCCCGTTCAGGCCCCACGGTGCGGGATGGCGCTCGTACCCTCCCATGACGAGGCCGCCCGACTCGCCCCGGAAGTAGACGAGCAGGGATGGGTCGCGCATCGTCGGCACGTCGAGCGGCACGCCGTGCGGCCTCGTGATCAGGTACTCGTGCGCCATCGGGATCACGGGCACGTTCACGCCGGCCAGAGCGCCGATCTCGGAGGCGAACATGCCGCCCGCATTGACCGCAACCTCGGTCTCGATCGAGCCCTTGTCGGTCTCGACTCCGGCGATGCGCCCGCCCTCGACCCGGAGACCGGTGACGCGTGTCTGGGCGGCGATCTCCGCGCCACCGCGCCGTGCGCCCTCCGCGAGAGCCGTCGTGAGCTGGCTCGGATCGATGTAGCCGTCGGTCGGCAGGTACGCCGCTCCGAGCACCCCCTCGGTGGACATCGGCGGGAAGAGCTCCTGGGCCTCCTCGGCCGAGACGAGCTCGAGCGGCAGGCCGAACGTCTTGGCCCAGCCGGCCTGGCGGCGCAGCTCTTCCATCCGTTCCTCGGACGAGGCCAGGCGGACCGATCCCACCTCGTGCCAGCCGGTCTCGAGTCCGACCTCCTCGCCGAGCGTCCGGTAGAGGTCGACCGAGGCCATCATCATGCGCGTGAGGGAGAGCGACCCTCGCAGCTGGCCGACGAGGCCGGCGGAGTGGAAGGTCGAGCCGCTCGTCAGGTCCGCGCGCTCGCAGAGCACGACGTCGTGCCAGCCGAGCTGCGATAGCCAGTAGGCGACGGAGCAGCCCCCGACGCCGCCTCCGATCACGACCGCTTGCGCCCGCTCCCTCATGCCAGCGCGGCCTCGAAACGGGCCTCGGAGGCCGTGCGTGACAAACGCTCGAAATGCTCGTCCGCGTAGGAGACGAAGTCGAAGTCGAGCTCCGAGATTGCCTGCTGGACGACCCCCCACATCGCCTCCCGGAAGTCGGACATGAAGCGCATGAGCGTCAGCGCGCGCGTGTCCGTGGAGCCGTAGGCCTCGAGGAGCGCGCGCTCGCCTTCGTCGTCGAGCCCGTTGTTGACCGCGAAGTTGGCCAGGTCGAAGAAGGGATCGCCCATGCCGGCGTACTCCCAGTCCACGATCCAGACCCGCTTTCCGTCGTCGATGAAGTTGGCCGCCAGCAGGTCGTTGTGACAGGTGACGCGCGGCACCGCCGCGCGGCGGGCCTCGATCTGCCGTGCGAGCTCGTGCGCCCGCCCGTAGGCGTCCGGGAGGGAACGCCCGTGGCCGGTCGCGGTCGCCGCGTAGGCCTCGACCACGCGGAACGAGTCGAAGCGGCTCGCGATGGGCGGGGCCTCGTGCAGCCGCTTCAGCAGGGCGCCGACCGTCTCCGGATCGGCACGGCCGACCTCACCCTCGACGAAGCGGGTGACGAGCACGCCGTCGGCAAAGCGAACCACCTCCGGGCCGATCCCGAGCCGCGCGGCCGTGAGCGCGGCCTCGTGCTCGTGCTCCCGGTCGATCCCGAGCAGGGCGGTGTCCTTGCCGCCGATGCGGAGGACGAGCACGTCGCCGTCGACGAAGACCTTGAAGTTGTGGTTGGTGATCCCGCCGCCGAGCGTCTCGAACTTCACCGGTTCTCCGGGCCAGAGCCGCCCGATCGCCTCCTCGACGCGCATGCGCGATCCTAGACTCGTGGCGGCGCTGCTCTTCGACTTCAATGGGACGCTCTCGGACGACGAAGGCGTCCAGTGCGCGATCTTCCGCGAGCTGTTCGCCGAGCAGGGGCGTCCCCTCAGCGAGCGGGAGTACTTCGACGGGCTCGCCGGGCGCTCCGATCCCGAGATCGTGGAGCGCTGGCTCGGAACGAACCATCCGGCGGCGGCAGAGGTGCTGGAACGCCGGGTACAGCTCTTTCGCGAGCGAGTCGGCGACGGCTCGACCGTGCCGCCGCACGTGCGGGAGGCCGTGCTCCGAGCGGAGCGGGCCCGGCTCGCGATCGTGTCGGGCGCCGCGCGCTCCGAGGTGGAGACGGTCTTGAGGGCGGCGAGTCTCGACGTGTTCGACGTGATCGTCTCGGCCGAGGACGTGACGCGTGGCAAGCCCGATCCGGAGGGCTACCTCCTCGCACTCGAGCAGCTCGGTGTGCAGGCCGCCGACGCCGTGGCGATCGAGGACGCACCTCCTGGAGTGGCGGCGGCCAAGGCGGCGGGACTGCGCTGCGTGGCCGTGCTCGGGACCGCCTCGCGCGAGCGCCTGGGCGAGGCAGACGAGATCGCTCCCAGGCTCGACGCCCGGCTCGTCGAGCGGCTGCTCGCCCGGTAGCTACAGGTCCGCGTAGGGCGCGACGCTCATGTACTTGAAGCCGCTGTCCACGGCCAGGGTCACGATCACCGCGTCCGGCCCGAGCTGCTCGGCTAGCCGGTGCGCGCCGACGACGTTCGCGCCGGTCGAGATCCCGGCGAAGACGCCCTCCTCGCGCGCGAGGCGGCTCGTCATCTCGAGTGCATCCTCGTCGCCGATCGCCTCCAGCTGATCCACCTTCTCGGGGCTCCAGTGCGGCATCACGAGCCCCGTCCAGCCCTGCACCACGAACGTCCCGCGGTCTCCCCCTCCGATCGCAGGCGAGCCCGCAGGCTCGTGCGCCTGGATGAACACTCCGTGCGGCCTCAAGGCATCCGAGACCCCCATCAGCGAGCTCGCTGTCCCGAGCCCCTGGCAGAACGCGGTCACCCGACCCCCGGTCTGCTCCCAGATCTCGCGGCCGAGGCGTTCGCGGTGGTCGGGGATGATGTACGGGTTGTTGAACTGGTCGGTGGCGTAGTGGCCGGGCCGCTCGGCGAGCTCGGCGGCGCGGACGACCATGTTGTCGATGTCCTGCGCGGTCACTTTCGGGCGGCCCTCGACCGACGGCAGGACCTCGAGCTCGGCGCCGAGCGCACGCATCAGCTGAAACCGCTCCTCGGTGAAGCAATCGGCGATCACGATCAGGGCGCGATAGCCCTTCGCGCGACAGACGAGAGCGAGCGCTGGGCCGGTGCTCCCGCCGGTGTACTCGACGACGGTGTCGCCCGGAGAGATCAGGCCGTCCCGTTCGGCGCCCTCGATCATCGCGAGCGCCATCCGGTCCTTCATCGACCCCGTCGGATTGCAGTACTCGAGCTTCACCCACACCTCGGCGCCGTTGGCGGGCACGCAGTCGCGCAGGCGGACGAGCGGCGTGTTCCCGATCGCCTCGAGGATCGTCTCCACGTCGGGGATGATCTCGTACCGAGCTACGCCATCGCGGCCGAGCGCTCAGGCACTTCCTCTCGGGGCTCGGCGCGGGCCTGGCTCGCCAGCGAGATCAGGACGGCCCCGCCGAGGGCGAGCACGAGGCCGACGACGGCGACGAGGACGTGCCAGGTCGGCCGGCTGAGCCGTTCGTCGAACAGCGCGATCCCGAGGAGAACGCTCACGATGGGGTTCGCCACCGAGACCGTCGCGACCGACGGGGCGAGACGTCCGGTGCCGAGCGACACCTGCTGCAGGACGAATCCGAGCACACCCGCCAGGGCGAGCACGTAGCACTGCCAGTGCGTCAACATCACCCCGAGGCCCTCGTGGAGGAACTCGACCGTGGGCTTGGTCAGCGAGGCCGAGAGCCCGAACAGGATGCCGGCAACGCTGCCGTAGACGGCCGCCTTCATCTTCAGTGTCCCGTGCCGGCCGAACACCAGCAGCGCGGCGCAGATTGCACCGAGGACGACGATCGCGACCGCCCACTCGTCGCCCGGAGCGTTCTCCTTGCCGCCCGCCGGGTCGCCGAACACGGCGAACAGGCCGAGCCCGAGCAGGATGACGGCCGCCCCGCCGATCTCCCGGCGCCCGACGTGTTGGCTCGTCAGCAGCCAGCCGAGCGGCAGCGCGAACACGACCGTGGTGACGAGCAGCGGCTGGATGATCGCCAGGCGGCCTCGATCGAGCGCCGCGGCCTGGAACGCGTAGCCGACCAACAGCGCGACGGTCCCGATCAGCCACATCCTCTGCCCAGCGAGCCGCACGAGCGACATCGGCCTGGCGAGCGACACCCCGGCCAGATTGAGAGCGCCTTTCTGCTGCAGCGCCGCGGCCAGCGCGAACAGGAATGCCGCCACGAGCGCCAGCACCGAGGCCATTGCGGCAGCCTACGAGGCACACCGGTCGCTCACCGCCGAAGGCGCTAGGCGGAGATCGGAGTCTCCTCCGCAAGCACGGCGGGAAGCTCGTTCCGCGAGTCCAGCTGCAGCTTGCGGAAGACGCTCGTGAGGTGACCTTCGACCGTGCGCGAGGTGACGAAGAGGCTCTGGGCGATCTCCCGGTTGGTGAGGCCTTGGCTGGCGAGTTCGGCGACCCTGCGCTCGCTGGCCGTCAGCGAGTCCAGGCCCGTGAGAACGACCCGGCGCGGGCGGGCGCCCGTGGCACGGAGCTCGGTCTCGGTCTGTTCGGCGAGGGGTCTCGCGCCGGTGCGGTAGGCGGCGTCGAGCGCCTCTCGGAGAAACCCTCGCGCTTCCGTGCGCCGATTGCGCCTCCGCAGGAGGGCACCGAGGTCCGCGAGCGCGCGGGCTCGGTCCGACATCGCATCGCCGCGCTCGAGGGCGTCGATCGCCTGACGGAGCAGAGCCGCTCCGCGCTCCCCTCCGGCCACGACGCCGGCGGCGCGCATCGCCACCCCCAGCGCCCGCGGCGCGCCGAAGGCCCGGGCGAGCTCGAGCTCGTCGTCTGCAAGCCGTTGTGCCTCCGCGCGCTCGCCGAGCGCGAGATGGGCGAGCGCGGCCTCCGATCGCCACGGGAGGTACCCCGGGCAGGTAACGAGCGCCTGCGTCAGGTGTGCGCCGACAGCCAGCAAGTCCTCGAGCCCTTCAGCGACCCGTCCTTGCTCGACCCGCAGCCGGCCGCGAGCCAAGCGAAGAACCTCGGCCGTGAGCGATCCGCTCTCCGTCTCGAACTCGAGCGGTGCGAGCACCGTCTCGGCCGCGTCGAGCTCGCCGCGATCGACGAGTGTCTTGACGAGGACACCGCCGTTCAGAACGCGGTACATAGGTGGGGCGGGGAGCTCGGTCGCAGCAAGGGCCGTGCGGGTGTCTCCTTCGGCGGCGCAGAGATCGCCGCGCCGAAGGGCGAGCCAGCCACGAGTACCCAGGCCGACGGCAAGCCGGCCGCTGTCACCGGTCACTCGGGCCTGAGCGATCGAGGCATCGAGGAGCGGACGCACCTGCGCATACCGCTCGGCCCACAGCAGCGACAGCGTCGTTCGTGCGAACAACGCGGAGGGCGAGGACCAGCGAGGGTCGTCCGGGTCTCGGATCGTGCGCTCGGCTGCGCGGAGCGCCTGGGTCGCGAGCTCCGCTCCGACCTCGGCCGGTTCGTTCGTGAGAACGGACGTGAATGCCGCGACGGCCAGGAGCTCAGGCGGCGCCGCGGGATCTCGCGCCGCCCGTTCGCGCAGCGCCTGCCCGCGGACGGCCATGGAGGATGCGGCTTCGGGGTCGTTCATCCCGGCGACGACCGCGGCGGCTTCGAGCTGAAGCGCGAGCTCGGAGTCTCGAGAATCGAGTGCTGACGACGCGCGATCGAGAACGTCGACGGCCTCTGTGAAGCGCTGAGAGCGGTTGAGCGCGCTTGCCAGGACCCTGGCCGCCCGGGCGGCGGCCGCGGCCGTCGGCGCTGCGTCCACAGCCCCCTGGAGGTGCTCCGGCCAATCCGCGAGCCCGGCGCTCGCCTCGGCCACTCCGAGCTCGAGCAACAACTCCGACTGGTCCTCCGGCGGCGCCGGCTCGGCGAGCGCTCTGCGGAGGAAGACCGCTGCCGACTCGGGAGCTCCGTGCCGCGCCGCCGAGCGCGCCGCCTCGACGAGCTGATCGACGACCCAGTCATCGGCCGCGGGCTCGCTGGCCAGCAGGTGCTTGGCGACCCATTCCTGCGTGCCCGGTTGCTCCGCCAGCAGTTGGGCGGCGCGCCGATGGCCCTGAGCGCGCTCTGCGCTGGAAAGCTCGGAATAGATGCCAGTGCCAACGATCGGGTGAATGAAGGTCAGCGGCCGGCCGCTCTCGAGGATCCCCGCCGCCACCAGCAGCTCGGCTGCGTCGGCCGCCTCGGCCTCGTCGAGCTCCGCGAGCCGGGCCGCCCGGAGAAGGTCGCTCTGCTCGAGGATCGCCAGCGCCCGAGCCAACCGCCCGGCAGGCTCCGGCAGGCGGCGGAGCCGAAGGCCGATGGAGGGACCCATCGTTTGCGCGGCGATTCCCTCGAGGTCGCGCGCGGCCTCCGCGGTCGAAGCGACCCCTCCCTCGGTCAGTGCGTCCAGGAACTGGCGCAGCAGGAATGGAGTCCCACCCGTTGCGCGCAGACAGCCATCGACGAAGTCCGGATCCGGAAGGCCGCCGAGCCTCGACTCCAGGAGCTCGGCGACGGCCGCGCCGGTCAGGGGAGGCAGTCGAATCACCTCGGAAGAGGGGTCGGTCGTCACGGTCGCAATCAGCTCGGCGTCGATTCCTGGCTCGCGAGGTCGAGTGGCAACGACAAGCGCGACGTCCAGCTCCTCGAGCCGCGTGACGAGGAAGGCCAGGTAACGGAGGGACGGTGCGTCTGCCCAGTGCGCGTCGTCGACGACCACGCAGAGCGGATCCACCGCGGCCAGATTCGCGCACAACCAGTAGAGGCCGTGGAGGATGGCGAACGAGGGATCGACGCCTGACGAGTGGCGGCCGTCGACGGGCGTTGCGCCCGGGAGCCCGAGCAGGCAAGCCGCCTCGCCCGCAGCGGCTTGGAGTAGATCCGCGCGCGCGCTCTCCGAAGACGCGGCGAGTGCGGGCTCGAACAGCTGACGCACCACTCCGAAGGCGAAATCGCGCTCCAGCTCCGTTCCCCGCGAACGAAGCACGCGCATGCCGCTCTCGGCAGCCGCCGCCCGCGCGGCCCCGAGCAGCGCTGTCTTGCCGATCCCGGCCGGCCCTTCGATTACCAGGAACCTGCCGCGCCCTTCGCGGGCCTCGGCAAGCGCCGATTCGATCTGCGCCAGTTCCTCGCTCCGCTCGAGCAGCGGTTCCGTGGCCGCGGCCCCGCTCATAAGCAACGAGCCTACTCCCCAGCCACGGAAAAGTCCGGGGGGTCTCCACGGTGCGAATCGCGGTCCGCGCCCTCCAGGATCAAGGCGATCCGATTCCGAGCTCGCTCGCGGGCTCATTGACCACAGGAGGCCGACATGAGAAGGATCGCTCGCAGGCGCTATTGGCTACTCGCGGCGGTTGCTGCCGCAGCGCTAGCCGTCACGAGCATTGGCTCGACCGCCACGACGGCCAAGACGGTGAAAGGCGCCGTTGGGCCCGGCTTTACGATCGGGCTGAGCCTGAACGGCAAGAAAGTCACGAAGCTGAAGGCGGGAACGCCGTACCGCTTCGCGATCAGCGACCGCTCGAGCTCGCACGACTTCCATCTGACCGGGCCGGGCATCAACCGCGTCCTCACCAGCGTGGGATTCGCCGGAGCGAAGAGCTACGCCCTGACCCTGAAGAAGGGGAGCTACCGCTTCTTCTGCGACCCACACGCGTCGTTCATGCACGGCGCCTTCAAGGTCTCATGAGCGTGGGCTGCCGAGGGGCCGAGGCGCTCAGCTTCGCCCCTCCGGGCAGCCAGCCGTCGGCGGCCGCCCGTACGCGACCCTATGCTCGCCCGGACGCACCGGCCGTCGCAGGCCGTCATCTCATGGAGCGCCCGCTCGACCCCACTCGGCTCGGAGATCACCTCGACCGGCTCTATCGAGCCGCCTGGGCGCTTTCCGGCTCCCGCGAAGACGCCGAGGACCTCGTCCAGGAGACCTACGCGCGCGTGCTTTCCCGGCCGCGCTTCCTGCGCAACGACGACGATCTCGGTTACCTCCTGCGGACGCTGCGCAACACCTTCCTGAACCAGCTGCGGACCGAGCGCAGCCGGCTGCGCCCCGGGCCGCTGCCCGACGAGCTCGATCGCATCGCCGACCCGCACGCGCGCCAGCCGCAGGCCGCGCTCGAGGCAGGTGAGCTCTACGCAGCGGTCGCCGCGCTCCCCGGCGACTTCCGCGACGTCCTCGTCGCCGTCGACATCACCGGCCTCTCCTACAAGGAGGCAGCACGTGCTTTGCGCATCCGCGAGGGCACGGTAATGAGCCGCCTCTACCGCGCCCGCCGGCAGGTCGTGCGCCGGCTCGAGGGCGGCTCAGACTGACTAGCGCGGAACTCTGCCGACGAGCACCTTCTGGCCCGACGACGCCTGGTCGCCGTCAGCCAGCTCGCGCGTCACGGTCACCGTCGTGAAGTTCTTCGGCGAGACGCCTGCCCAGAGGGTGACCTTCCGGCCCTCGTTGAACGTTCCGACAGGGACGAGCACGCCTGCGCGATTGCGCAACCACGCCTCGTAGAAGCGCCCGCCGTCCAGGCGAGGAAGCCCGGTGGCGTCGAGCTCGATCCGCCAGCCCGAGGACGTCTTCGTGAGCGTCGCCTCGCCCCCGGCGCCCGGCGCCAGGTCGGTGGCGGCGAGGGCGGAGTGGAAGCTCTCGCCGGAGGTGCCCGAACCGAACACACCCAGCCCTACGCCGACAGCCACGGCCACAGCGGCCGCTGTGGCACCGACAAGAACGAGGCGGTTCGCCCTTGGCAGACGGCGCGCACGCCGTGGCGCGCCGACCCGCGCTCGCAGCGCCGCGGGCGCCTCGACCTCCGCCGCAGCGCTCCTCGCCAGCGCAACCGCACGCTGCTGCTCTGCAAACCGGTCGGCGAGCTCCGGAGACGCAGCGACTCGCGCCTCGAGCGCGGCGCGACGCTCCGGCGCGAGCGACCCGTCCGCGAGCGCCGCCAGCTCGGCGACCTCCTGACTGCCGTTCTCGTCTCGTGGACGACGTCTCAGCGGCATGACAACACGATAGGTGACTGCGGTCTCACACCCTGGAAGACCCTGCCCGCTCGGGCTTATTCCCGCGAGCGACCGTGATTGGCTCAAGCGCTTCGACGGCGCCCCGGGAATAGATGCCGGATCGGAGTGTCTCTAGCAGCTGAGGGGTCATCCACTCCGAAAGGAAGCCATGAAGAACCTCAATCGACCCAACGGTTCGCGAGCCGCACGACTGGCCGCAGCGGCAATCGTCGTGGCGGCCGCCATCGCGGCTACCGCGGGGTTGGCAGGGCGTGGGTACGCCGCGCCCCCGGGCAAGGCCTACAAGGCCGCCTATCCGCACCAGGAGCCAAGGTTCAAGGAGCCGAAGCTCAGGCACGGCCTGCTGACGATCAAGGGCACCAGGGCGGGCGACACGATCGCGCTTCGCCTCAAGGCCGGCGACCCCGGCACCCTCCAGGTCGACGTCGGCGACGACGGCTCGGCCGACTTCAGCTTCGCTCGCGCGCGCGTCGCGCAGATCCTCGTGAGGGCGCGGGCGGGCAACGACCTCGTCCGGATCGACGACGTGAACGGCGTCTTCACCGACACCATCCCGACCACGATCTCGGGCGGATCCGGCAACGACAGGCTCTCCGGCGGTCGCGGGAACGAGACGTTCCTCGGTGGCTCGGGGAACGACTCGATCGACGGCAACGCCGGCAACGACCTGGCGCTGATGGGCTCAGGGAACGACACCTTCGTCTGGGATCCAGGCGACGGCAGCGACACGATCGAGGGCCAGTCCGGCCTCGACACGATGCGCTTCAACGGTGCCGGTGCCGCCGAGAAGGTCGACCTGTCGGCCAACGGCAATCGGCTCCGGTTCTTCCGCGACGTCGCCACCATCACGATGGACACCCACGGCGTCGAGCGGGTCGACTTCAACGCCCTCGGCGGCGCGGACGTCGTCACCGTCAACGACCTGAGCGGAACCGACGTCAGCGACGTGAACATCGACCTCGCAGGCGCGCTCGGTGGCGCTTCGGGCGACGGCGCAGCTGACCAGGTGATCGTCAACGGCACCGACGGCGTCGACGCGATCGAGGTCAGCGGCGACGCATCGGAAGTGAAGGCCAGCGGGCTCGCCGCGACTGTCGCGATCTTCCACTCGGAAGCCGCCAACGATCGGCTCGAGGTCGACACCAAGGCGGGCAACGACACCGTGAACTCCGCCGGCCTGGCGGCCGGTGCGATTCAGCTCTTCGTGGACGGCGTGCTCGTCCCGTAGAGGAACCTCACCGTAATGATGCGCGGGGCCCCGTCCTGGGGCCCCGCACTTGCGCTACGACACCGGCTGACCTCGTCCGGAAGAGCGTTCCCTCCAACGCTCGAAAGAGCTCCAATCGCCACCCTGCCAGCCAACTGGACCGGAACCCTCGGCCGGGCGAATTCCAGCATGTCCGAAAGAAGAGAGGGCGAGTTCCGAGAAGTCACGACAGCTCCAACAACGCCGCAGAAATCTGTACAGAAACCGCCGGCTGAACGGGCTTGCCACCCGCGAAAGTGAAGGCATTTCGCTCGCTCAGTCTCAGTGGATCGGCGATCCTTCGCTCCCTTGTGGCATCAGTCAACGCGGGGCACTCCGATCTGCTTGACATCGCAGAGGCCATGCCAGGAAGATGAGCCGCCGTTTCGGTTCGATTCGATGGAGGTGCGCCATGAGGAAAGGCATCCCTCGAGCGGCGGTCGCGGTTTCGGCCCTGATGATTCTCATCCCGCTGGCCCCCGCCTCCGCGGGACCGTACATCACCACAGTCGTGCACCAGGCTTCGGGCACCCCCAGCCCCCCCGCCAATGGGGACAGCCCCTTCGCTTCGTGCGAAATCTCCGGGTTCTTGATCCCCGGGGAGGTCAACTACGTGAACACCGAGCTGGAGCCGTGGGTTGCCGTGAACCCCACGGACTCGTCCAACATCGTCGGTGTCTACCAGCAGGACCGGTACACCTTCGGTGGGGCTCGCGGGCTGGGGGCTGCCGTCACACACGACGGCGGGGCGACCTGGAGCTCGACGTATCCGCCCTTCACGACCTGCGCAGGCGGAACGGAAGCGAACGGAGGGGACTTCCAGCGAGCCTCGGACCCCTGGGTCACGTTCGCCCCCAACGGTGACGCATACTTCATCAGCCTTTCGCTCACTTTCGTCGGGCCCACCTCGACGACCGGAAGCGGAGTCTTGGTGAGCAAGTCCACCGACGGCGGGGACCATTGGAGCAACCCGGTGACGCTCGTCCGAGACACAGGTGACGCGGATGTGGCCCCCTTCTTCTTCAACGACAAGGAGTCCATCACAGCCGATCCGTTCGACTCGAACTTCGTCTACGCGGTGTGGGACCGGCTCCGGAAACCGGGCGAGGCCGAGAGCATCAACGCCGAACACTCGTTTGCCTTTCGCGGCGACACGCTGTTCTCTCGCACCACCGACGGCGGCCAAACGTGGGAGGCGCCGCGAACGATCTACACGCGGACCAGCCTTACAGGCACGATCGGGAATCAGATCGCCGTGCTCCCGAATGGGACCCTCGTCGATATCTTCGACTTCCTCCAGGGCTCCGGGAATAATTCCCCAGGATTCGACATCAAGGTGCAGCGCTCGACAAGCCATGGGGTGACCTGGTCGGAGCCGATCGAAGTGGCCCCGGAGCGGGCGGTGCGGGTGTTCGATCCTGAGACGGGTGTGTCGGTGCGGGCCGGTGGCGGCCTGCCGGACATCGCCATCGACCTCAACCCGGCGAGCCCGGGCTTCGGCAACCTGTACGCCGTGTGGGGGGACAGTTTCGGCAGCGGCGAGAAGAGTGCGAAGCCACACAGCACGATTGTCTTCACGCAGTCCACGGACGGCGGCCTCACCTGGTCGCCGCTGTCGCGGATCGACCAATCGCCCGGGAGCGTCCAGGCCTTCACGCCGTCGGTTCACGTTGCGAGCGACGGCACGGTGGGAGTCACGTACTACGACTTCCGCAACAACACCCCTGACCCCGGGCTCCCGACGGACCAGTGGTTCATCCACTGTCATCCCGCCACTGATTGCACCGACCCGGCGAACTGGGCGGAGAACCATGCGGACGGACCGTTCGACATCGAGAACGCCGCGACGGCGGGAGGCTACTTCCTCGGCGACTACGAGGGCCTGGACTCGATCGGCAGGACGTTCACGTCGTTCTTCTCCGAGACGACGGCAACCGACAAAGACAACACCTACCTGGCGACGATCTCTCCATAACCGACGGAGCGCGAGGGGCCGGTCTCGGACCGGCCCCTCGCGTGAGTCCTTACTGCTCGGTCTCTTTGTCTCCATTGCTGCCCAAAGGGCGTGGCCCTGGACCCTGCGGCATTTCCCTTGCAAACCGGCCGGTTAAGGGAGCGCCGGAACGGGCCATGGTCGCCATGTTGGACCCCAGGGCCAGCAGCCGATGCCCGCTCGTGGGCGAGGGCCATGCCTCCGTTGTGGCAGTACTTCTCGGGTCTGCCAAAGTCCCCCGGCGACGTCGCCTTCGTCAAGAGTGTCTGTTATCCGCAGTAGCAGCTCCTACTGAACTCCGCACGGTGAATAGGGAGGATGCGAAATGAGAATCGGGATCATTGGCGCCGGGCATATCGGCGGCACGCTTGCCAGGCTCTTCGTCGATGGCGGCCACGAGGTCGCGGTCAGCAACTCGCGCGGCCCGGAGACGCTGGAGAGCCTCGTCGAGGAGCTCGGCGACCGCGCGCGGGCAACGACGGCGGCCGACGCCGCGCTCTTCGGCGACGTCGCAGTCGTGTCGGTGCCCTTCGGTCGCTACCGCGAGCTGCCGACCGAAGCTGCCGCGGGCAAGATCGTGATCGACACCAACAATTACTACCCGCAGCGCGACGGCCACTTCGAGGAACTCGACAGCGATCGCATCACCTCGAGCGAGCTGCTGCAAGCACACCTCCCGGGCGCCCGGGTGGTCAAAACCTTCAACGCGATCCAGTGGAAGCGTTTGCGCGACAACGGCCGTCCCGCTGGTGATCCCGAGCGGCTTGGTATTCCCATCTCGGGCGACGACGACGAGGCGAAGCAAACCGTCGCAGCCCTGGTCGACCAGATCGGCTTTGACCCGGTCGACGCGGGCACGCTCGCGGAGGGCGGGCGCAAGCATCAAACCGGCGCACCCGCTTACACCCCGGGCGTGCGCACCGAAGAGTTGCGCGCCCTTCTCGCCGCCTGAGCAGAAGAACGCCCAGAGGTTCCAACACAGTGGTTCGCTGAATGGGCAGACGAGCGGATCGCTGCCCCCAAAAAGCAATGTTTGTGGACCCTGGCCGTTCTCCCTGCAAACTAGGCCGCTTTCAGGGAGCGAGCGTGTTCATCAGGTGACATCCCTGCGCTCATAGGCCGTTTCCAAAACGTGAACCGGCCCGCGGACTAGGACTGCTGTGCCCGGCTCGACGGTTGCGGATGACTTAGCTTCGCAAACACTCTGGCCCATGACCGGACCTTCCAAAACGTGAGCCCTTGGTCGAGGCCACCTGCTTTCACGTAGACCGAGCGTTCAACCGGTTGACCGCGAGCAGCGCCTCTTTTCCGCAGCGCACGCTTCCACCAGGCGTTTCAACTCACCCTGCTTCCACGCGTTGAAGAAGTCGGCGTGACCGGAATAGACCCCTCCTGACGCGAGCGCAAGGCCGGCGCCACCGCGAATGGGATAGGCGACCGTCAGCCGTAGGCCCGGCACCTTGACCGGATGCGAGGCCGGACAGCGCAGGCGGCTGCTGTAGGCCATGTGGCTGCGATGGTCGGAGCTGTCCAGACGCTTGCCGTCCCAGCAGTCGGGGAAGTTGATGTTCAAGCGGAGATACCCCGTCAAGCGTCGACCGACCATTCCCGCCCGCCGCCGCGAGCACTCTGGGATCGACGCGGACGGCCTGAACGGGCCGGTCGGGTAGGCGCAGTTCCAGAACACGATTCGCGTCGGCTGCGCCGCATTCGCCCCGGCGTTTCCTGCCACGATCTTGAGACCCGGAGGAAACGGATGGACCTGGTCGATTGATCGAATGCGGTAGTAGATGAGTGCCTCCAGCGGCTTCACGATATGGCCATTCCGGTAGAGCGCCGGCACCCAGTACGCGGCGGTGTCGGCCTTTCGCATGCACGTCGTGCCGTGCGCGAGCAGGCTCTGCAGCGAGGAGCGGGCATCGGTGGACGTGTTGCCGAAGAACTCGTGCGGATGCGAGGCGCCCGGTAGGCCGGGCCGGACGATCGGATCGTCGGGCGCAGAGTGGCTGAAGAGGCAATCGCTGAAGAAGTTCGTCCCGCGCGGCGACAGAGAGCCCGACTCGGCGCCTCCGGCTACCGGCACCCCAGCCGAAGCCCCCACCGCGAGCAGCAGACCTCCTGCGAGGATCATCGTCCGAAGCGTCATCCGGCTCCTCCCTTCCCGTGCCCGCGTCGCAGGCACGTCGCGACTTCCAGTACCAGGCAGACGAGTCGCGAGGCTCCGGGCTTTAGTCGACGTAAACAGATCACGCCCTCTGCCGCGTCTGTTCGCTAGAGGAGGTTGCCGCCATCCGACGTGCTCGTCAGCGGTTTCCGGACGGCGCGACCGTGCGCGAGATCGAGATGGTCTACCTGAGCCGGTTCAACGAGTTCTGCAGTGTCGCGAACGCGATCCTGCACGATCGCGAGCGGGCGAAGGACGCCGTCCAAGATGCGTTCGTCTCGGCTCTCAGCCGCAAGAACCAGTGGCGTGGTGAGGGAAGTCTCGACGCCTGGCTCTGGAGGGCGGTTCTGAACGCGGCCCGGGACCGCCGGCGGAAGCACGAGGCGATCCCCGTCTCGGACCCAGTCGCGGCATCTCGTGTCGAGCCTTCGGGCTCATTGGACGGGTCGGACGCCGGCGCCTTCGTCGCCGCCCTTGCCGGCTTGACCGAGCGACAGCGGCTCGTCCTGTTCCTCCGCTACTACGGCGACCTCGGTTATCGACAGATCGCGGAGACGCTCGGCATCAAGTCGGGGACCGTCGCCGCCACCATCCATCAAGCCCAGGAGCACCTGCGGCACCGACTGCAGGTGGCGGTCGATGACTGAGCACGACCAGCTTGTCGGCCAGGTGCTCGAGCGCTGGCGAGTCGAGGGCGAAGTCCCTGACTGGGAGGACGTGCTCGCCCGGGCGGGCCTTGTCGAGCAGGCGCAGCCCCAGAGCTGGCTTCCGCGCCGATTCGCGACCCCCCGTCGCCTCTATGCGGCCCTCCTCCTCGCAGGGGTGGTCGCGGTCGCCGCACCGGCGTTCGCGATCGTGGCGCGTCAGCTGCTCAGCGGGCACCCGGTTCGGGGGACGGCCACCACGACCCACGTCGAGCTCGGCGCCCGGAGTTCGGCCGACCTAAGACTGCGTTCGAGCGGGAGCCCACTGAGACGCGACTCTTCGGGCTTCCGGTTCTCGCGCTCGGCCACGGACCATGCGCGGTCCTTCCGCTGGACGCTCGAGCTCCACGGGCTGGATTCGGTGGCCGAGGCGCGGCTCGCCATCCCGGGGCGGGCGATTGTGCTCTGCAGGCCCTGCCGGAGCGGTGGAGGCGTGTTTGTCCTCCGGGACGGCGCCGCGCTGGGGCTGTTGAACGGCCGGGGGACGTTCACGCTCGGCAGTGCCTCGCGCCGGATAGCGCCGTCGGCCGGCGGGCGACTACCGCGCCAACCCTAAGGAAGCTAGGCGTTGCTTTTGCGACTCGTTCCTTGATTCCGCCCCGTGCGGCGGTTCGGCCGACCCGAAGATGGCGGAGTCAGCCTGGGTTTTCGGAAATCGTCTTGGAGGATTCGATCGTGGGACGATGACTTCCCGGCCCGACCGGCAGAACAGGATTCAATGCGGCTCGGCCCGGCCTCGGTTGAGCGCGACGACCTTCTTGTCGAGGATGCAGTACTTCGGCAGGTAAAGAATTACCGCGTGCCCGCGGACCTGGAATGACGAGCTGCTCGGCGGATCGCCGATCGACATCGCACAGCTGGCGCTGAGCTCAGCCACCGCGCGTGGCGTCGCTCCCGGCGGGAGCGCCATCACGATCTTCGTCCGTAGCGGCCGCGGCCTCCCGAGGTCGAGTCGTTTCGACATGCACGAGTAAGCGGCGTCGGCATATTCGAGCAGGCGAGTGGTCTGCGTCGGCTTCAGGATCTTGTAGTTCGCAGCGGTGAGCTGTGC
>DATAOV010000074.1:0-4403 GCA_036265535.1 Gaiellaceae bacterium
GCGGGGCTCGACGCCTCCAAGATCGACCACGTCGTCCTCGTCGGTGGCATGACGCGCATGCCGGCGGTCGTCGACAAGGTCAAGGAGCTGATCGGCAAGGACCCGCACAAGGGCGTCAACCCGGACGAGGTCGTCGCCGTCGGCGCGGCCATCCAGGGTGGCGTGCTCAAGGGCGAGGTCAAGGACATCCTGCTCCTCGACGTCACCCCGCTCAGTCTCGGCATCGAGACGAAGGGCGGCGTCTTCACGAAGCTGATCGAGCGCAACACGACGATCCCGACGAAGAAGTCGGAGGTCTTCACCACGGCCGAGGACAACCAGCCCTCCGTCGAGGTGCACGTCCTCCAGGGCGAGTCGGAGATGGCGCTCTACAACAAGACCCTCGGCAAGTTCCAGCTCGTCGGCATCCCGCCGGCGCCGCGGGGCATGCCGCAGGTCGAGGTCACCTTCGACATCGACGCGAACGGGATCATCAACGTCTCGGCCAAGGATCTCGGTACCGGCAACGAGCAGCAGATCCGCATCGAGGGCGGCTCGGGGCTCGCCGAGAGCGAGGTCGAGCAGATGATCAAGGACGCCGAGGCCCATGCGGACGAGGCGCGGCGGCTGCGCGAGCTCGCGGACGCGAAGAACCAGGCGGAGTCGCTCGCCTACGCGACCGAGAAGAGCCTCAAGGAGCACCGTGAGAAGCTCGACGAGGCAGAGGCCTCGACGATCGAGGGCCGCGTGATGGAGCTGAAGCAGGCGCTCGAGACGGACGACCTGGGTGAGATCAGGTCGAAGACGGACGCGCTCCAGGAGGCCTCTCAGAAGCTGGCCGAGGCGGTCTATGCGCAGGCCGCACAGGCCCAGCAGGCCTCGGCCTCCGGCGAGGACAACGGTGCCGCCGAGTCCGACGACGAGGTGATCGAGGACGCAGAGGTCGTCGACGAGGAGGCCAAGACCTCCTGATGCATCCGGCCGATGCCCCCAAGCACACGATCGAGGAGCGGCTGGCTGCTCTAGAGGCCGAGCGGGACGAGTACCTGAACGACCTCAAGCGGGTGGCGGCCGAGTTCGAGAACTACCGCAAGCGGGTCACGCGCGACCAGGAGAGCCTGGTCGCGCGGGCCCACGAGCGGCTGGTGAAGGAGCTCCTGCCGGTGCTCGACGACCTCGAGCGTGCGCTGGCCGCCGCCGAGGAACACGAGGAAGCCAAGCTCGAAGAGGGCGTGCGCCTCGTGCACCAGGAGCTGCGCTCCGCCCTCGATCGCGAGGGTCTCGCCGAGATCGACACGAACGGGAGCTTCGACCCGCACGTCCACGAGGCGCTGCTCTCGCAGCCTACGGGTGACCGGGCCGAAGGCACCGTGCTGGAAGTGCTGCAGAAGGGCTACAAGCTCGGCGACCGTGTCCTGCGCCCGGCGCGGGTGGTCGTCGCGGCCCCACCGGAAGAGGCCGGTGGCCGTTAAGGACCTCTACGAGACGCTGGGGGTTGCGCGAGCGGCGGGCCAGGACGAGATCAAGAAGGCCTACCGCAAGCTCGCCCGCAAGTACCACCCGGACGCGAATCCCGGCGACGCCTCGGCCGAGGAGCGCTTCAAGGAGGTGCAGTCGGCCTACGACGTGCTCTCCGATCCCGAGAAGCGCAAGCAGTACGACGCGTTCGGCTCGGCGAACGGCCGCGGCCCGGGCGGGCCCGGTCCGGCGGGCGGCTTCCGCTTCGACACCGAGGGGTTCGACCTCGGCGATCTCGGCGACCTCTTCGGCGGCCTCTTCGGGTCTCGCGGCGGCGCGCCTCGGCAGGAGCGCGGCCAGCGCGGGCACGACCTGGAGGTCGAGGTCCGCCTCTCGTTCGAGGACTCGCTGCGCGGTGTCGAGACGACGATCCCCGTCGAGCTCGAGACCTCCTGCCGCGAGTGCGGCGGCTCCGGTGCCAAGCCCGGCACTGCACCCACGCTCTGCCCTGAGTGCCACGGGCGGGGAGTGAAGGCCGAGAGCCAAGGGCTGTTCGCCCTCTCACAGCCGTGCCCGCGCTGCCGCGGCAACGGCACCGTGATCGAGGATCCCTGCCCGAGATGCCGCGGCACGGGTCGCGAGCGGCGGACGAAGCGCTACACGGTCAAGATTCCTGCCGGTGTGAAGGACGGCTCGCGGATCCGCCTCCGCGGCAAAGGCGAGGCGGGGTGGGGCGGGGCCGAGGCGGGCGACCTGTTCGTCGTCACGCGCGTCACGCCGTCGAAGCTCTTCACCCGCCGCGGCGACGACCTGGTCGTCGACGTGCCGGTCACGTATCCGGAAGCTGCGCTCGGCGCGACGATCGAGGTCCCCACTCCCGACGGGAAGGTGACGGTGAAGGTGAAGCCCGGCACCGAGGATGGGACGCTGTTGCGCGTGAAGGGTAAGGGCGCGCCGAAGCTCAAGGGCTCCGGCAAGGGCGATCTGCTCGCGCGTGTGAAGCTGAAGGTGCCGAAGAAGCTGAGCAAGGCCGAGCGCGAGGCCGTCGAGGCGCTGCGGAAAGTCGCGCGCGAGAACCCGCGCGAGGGGCTGGCGTCGTGAGGCGTGCGTTCCCGCTTGGCATCGCCTCGCTCGCGGTCGGGATCGGCCTCTACGTCGTCGCGGCGGCCGTCGCCCTGAGCTACTACGACGGGCAGCCGCGGCCTGCCTGGCTGACGACCCTCTGGTTCTTCGCGGTCGCCCTGGTCGTGGCCGGCCTGCTGACGCTCGTGTCCGGCGCCGTCACGGTCTCGCGGGGGAGGCGCTGATGGACGACCGGCCGCGTTACATGATCTCAGTCGCCGCAGAGCTCGTCGGCATGCACCCCCAGACGCTGCGCATGTACGAGCAGAAGGGCCTCGTGCGGCCGAGGCGCACGGCTGGGAACACTCGCCTCTACTCCGAGGCCGATCTCGAGCGGCTGCAACTGATCCAGCGCCTCACGACCGAGCTCGGGCTCAACCTGGCCGGCGTGGAGGCCGTGCTCGAGCTCGAGGAGCAGCTGCAGCGGATGCAGGCTCGGATGGAACGGCTCGAGCGCGAGATGCACGATGCGATCCAGCAGGTGCACAAGCAGTACCGGCGCGAACTCGTGCTCTACGACCCGGCCCGACTACCCACACCGAGATGGACTTCAACAAGCTGACGCTCAAATCGCAGGAGGCGGTCGCGGCCGCGCAGGAGCTGGCGCGCCGCATGGGCAACCCCGAGCTCTACCCCGAGCACCTGGTGCTCGCGCTGCTCGACCAGGAGCTGCCGCAGCAGCTCGTCCCGGACGCGGCCGAGCTGCGGGCCCAGGCCGAGGCGGCGCTTCGCGCGAAGCCCGCGACCCAGGGCGCCCAGCAGCAGCCGCAGATCTCGGCGGCGCTCTCGCGCGTCCTCGACCGCGCCTCGGACGAAGCCAAGAAGCTCGAGGACGACTACGTCTCGACCGAGCACCTCCTGCTCGCGCTCGACGTCGTCCCGCGCGACGCGCTCCTCGAGAAGATCGCCCAGGTGCGCGGCGGGCAGCGCGTCACCTCGCAGGACCCCGAGGGCACCTACCAGGCGCTGGAAAAGTTCGGCCGCGACCTGACCGAACTCGCCGAGCAGGGAAAGCTCGATCCGGTCATCGGCCGCGACGAGGAGATCCGCCGCGTGATCCAGGTGCTCTCGCGCCGAACCAAGAACAACCCCGTCCTGATCGGCGACCCGGGTGTCGGCAAGACCGCGATCGTCGAGGGTCTGGCGCAGCGGATCGTCGCCGGCGACGTGCCGGAGGGCCTGAAAGGCAAGCGCGTCTGGGCGCTGGACATCGGCGCGATGCTGGCCGGCTCCAAGTACCGGGGCGAGTTCGAGGAGCGGCTCAAGGCCGTGCTCACCGAGGTACAGAATGCGGCCGGCGAGCTGATCCTCTTCATCGACGAGCTGCACACGATTGTCGGCGCGGGAGCCGCCGAAGGCGCCGTGGACGCCGCGAACATGCTCAAGCCGATGCTGGCTCGCGGCGAGCTGCGGGCGATCGGCGCGACGACGCTCGACGAGTACCGCAAGCACATCGAGAAGGACGCGGCGCTCGAGCGGCGCTTCCAGCCGGTGTTCGTTGGCGAGCCGTCGGTCGCGGACACGATCGCGATCCTGCGCGGGCTGAAGGAGCGCTACGAGGCGCACCACGGCGTGCGCATCCGCGACGCCGCGCTCGTCGCCGCGGCCGTGCTCAGCCACCGGTACATCGCCGACCGCTTCCTTCCCGACAAGGCGATCGACCTCGTCGACGAGGCCGCGTCGCGGCTGCGGATCGAGATCGACTCGAGCCCGCTCGAGCTCGACGAGGCGAACCGCCGCGTCGTGCAGCTCGAGATCGAGCTCGCCGCGATGGCGAAGGAGTCTTCCGACGTCCGCGAGCCGGTCGAGCGGGCGCTCGCCGAGGCGAAGGAGGAGCGCGACGC
>DATAOV010000075.1:0-2237 GCA_036265535.1 Gaiellaceae bacterium
CTCGATGCTGATGGAGATGGCGAAAGGCCGCACCGCGAGCGAGATCGCCGAACTGCCCAAGGAGGACCTGCTCGAGGAGATCGGAATCCCGCTGACCCCGATTCGCCTCAAGTGTGCGCTGCTCGGGCTCGGGGTGCTGAAGGTCGCTCTCCACCGCTCGAAGGGAACCCCGCTCCCGGACGAGTGGGCCGGCCTCGACGAGCTCGAGCTCAAGTAACACGGCATGGCGGAGATCGACGTCGCTCCGGTCGAGGAGCTCCCGCCCGGCACGGTCAAGATCGTCCACGCGGGCCAGATCTCGGTCGGCGTTTACAACCTGTCCGGGCGCTTCTGTGCGATCGAGGATCGGTGCTCGCACGACGACGGCCCGCTCTGCGAGGGGGACTTCGACGTCGAGGAGGGATATGCGGTCTGTCCCCGGCACGGCGCCCGAATCGAGATCTGCTCGGGCCGGCCGCTGTCGCTTCCGGCGGTTGAACCGGTCGAGACCTTTCCCGTCAAGGTGGAGGACGGGATGGTCAAGGTCGTCATTGCCTGAAACCGGTCTTTCCGCCTCGGCGTAAGGACCTGCGAAAGGAGGACGGATGAAGAAGCTCGCGCTCGGCTTGCTGCTCGGGGCGCTCTTCCTGGCTGGCTGCGGCAGCAACGGCAACAACAGCGGCGGAGGGGGCGGCGGCTCCACTGGCACGACCAACATGAACACGACCGGCGGCAACACCGGCGGCGGCGGAGGAGGCTACTAGCCGGCGCTCTGGCGGTATCGTCGGAGCGGTGGGAGACCGCTGCTGGGAGAGCTCCGATCCGCTCTACAACGTCTACCACGACGAGGAGTGGGGACGGCCGGTGCTCGACGAGCGGGGCCTGTACGAGCGGTTCTGCCTCGAGGGTTTCCAGTCGGGCCTCTCGTGGCTGACGATCCTCCGCAAGCGCGAGGCCTTCCGGGCGGCCTTCGCCGACTTCGAGCCCGAGCGCGTGGCACGGTTCGGGGAACGCGACGTTCGACGCCTGCTCGCCGACGCCGGAATCGTTCGGCACCGCGGCAAGATCGAGGCGGCGGTCGCGAACGCTCGGGCGACGCTCGAGCTGAGGGCCTCGGGCAGCCCGCTCCCGGAGCTCGTCTGGTCACATCGCGCGAAGCCCGGCCGCGCGCCGCGCTCAGCTGCGGATTGGCGTTCGACGACTTCGGAATCCGCGGAGCTGTCCAAGGCGCTTCGCCGAGCCGGCTTCCGCTTCGTCGGTCCCACGACGGTGTACGCGGCCATGCAGGCGTGCGGGGTGGTCAACGACCATCTGGCCACGTGCCCTGCGCGAGAGGCGGCCGAGCGTGCGCTCGCCGCCGTGCGTCTGCCGGTCTGAGCGGAAGACACGATGTCGAGACGAACTCGTGACAGACGTGCGCGCCAGCCGGAAGTAGGCTGAACGCCATGGCAGGGGGCGGGTCGGGACCCGGATGCACACGCGCGTGAACATTTCTAAGGGCAAGTAGGCTCCGAGCGTGCTCGACGACCGTGCCCGGGCCGTGCTCGCTCGTCTCGAAGCCGAGGACGCCGACGAGCGAGCGCGTGGGGTGCCCCAGGAGAAGCGCGCCCGACAAGTGGCCCGCACGACCGGCCAGTTCCTGTTCGCCTTCGTCGCGCCCCAGACCGACTGCGAGGTGCTGGAGATCGGCGGCTCGCGCGGCTACTCCTCCATCTGGCTCGGCGCCGGAGTGCGCCACCTTGGCGGCCGCGTGCTCTCGCTCGAGAACGATCCGGCGAAGGTCGAGGCCTGGCGCCGCAACGTCGCCGAGGCCGGCCTCGAGGACTGGTGCGAGCTGATCGAAGGCGACGCTCTGGAGATCGTTCCGAGCATCGACGACGTCTTCGACCTCGTCTTCCTCGATGCCGAGAAGGAGCAATACGAGCAGCTCTTCGCCGAGGCCCGGACGAAGCTCGAGCCGGGCGCGGTCGTGATCGCCGACAACGTCCTCTCACACGAGGACGTGCTCGGCGCCTACTCGCGGGCGCGTCAGGCCGATCCGACCCTCGAGAGCGTGACCGTCGCGCACGATCGCGGGCTCGAGCTCTCGGTAGTCCTCCGCAATAGCTAGAGTGCGACTACCGCGGAAAGGAGGTGGTCCGAGAGTGAATTCTTCAAGTACGGGCAGTGGAGGTACCAGCGGGTAGAGGTGCCGTCCCCGGGACCTACGGGGAAACCGCCTAGCCAGCGTGGGGGGCTCGCGATCATCGCGCCGCCGG
>DATAOV010000076.1:0-6488 GCA_036265535.1 Gaiellaceae bacterium
TGAAGGAAGCGAAGACGACGCCGCACTCGCGCGGCTGGTGGTGGTGCTCGAGGAGGTAACGGGACATGCGCCGAGCTTGCCGGGAAGCGGCTGCGCCGACATCGGGGGGTCACCCTGAACCCGCACCCTGATTCTCGTGCCGGGGTCCCTCACGTGCACTTCGCGCCGAATCCGTAGAAAGCACTCATGGCGATCCGTGCTCTTGCGGATGACCGGTGTCCCGTGATCGGGCAACGCTCGGGACCCGCGAGCCGGAGGTGCGATGACGCTCGGAATGGCAGCGCGTAATGCGCATGAGTACGGGCCTCTCGTGGGACGCACCGACGAGCTGGAATCCCTCCGACAGGCCTTCGAGGAGCTCGACCGAGGGAGTCCCGGTGCGGTTGCGCTGGTAGGTGAGCCGGGGATCGGCAAGACGCGGCTGCTTGACGAACTCGCGGTTCGCGCGGAGCAGCGCCGATACCTCGTTCTCTCGGGCTCGGCGTCGGAGCTAGAGCGCGACCTGCCGTTCTCGGCCTTCGTCGACGCGCTCGACGAGTACCTGGAAAGCCTCGACTCGAGCCACCTGCTGGCGCTCGACGGCGACGTGCGTGCCGAGCTCGCGCACGTGTTCCCGTCGCTGTCGCCGCTCGCCGGCCGGCGGAGAGTGGCACTCCAACACGAGCGCTATCGCAGCCACCGCGCAGTGCGGGCCTTGCTCGAGCTGCTCGCGGATCAGGCACCGCTCGTGCTGGTACTCGACGACTTCCACTGGGCCGACTCCGCGTCGGTCGAGCTGTTCGGGGCACTGCTGCGCCGGCCGCCGGGCGCCGCCGTCCTCCTCGCGCTCGCTCTTCGTCCGCGGCCACCATCGGAGCGTCTCGCAGCCGCTCTCGACTCGGCGCAGCGCGCGGGAGCGATGAGCCGGCTCGAGCTCGGCACTCTCAGCGCTGACGAGTCACGAGAGCTTCTCGGCGGAACGGTCACCGCGGTCGACGCCAGCGTGCTCTACGAAGAGAGCGGCGGCAACCCGTTCTATCTCGAGCAACTCGCGCGATCGCTCGACCGCGCGGGTGAGGTGAGCTCCGCTTCCACGATCTCGCTCGCCGGGGTCCCGGCCGTGGTCCTTGCCTCGCTGAGCCGAGAGCTATCGCTGTTGTCGCAGCCGGGGCGGCTTCTGCTCGACGGAGCGGCTGTAGCGGGCGATCCGTTCGAGCCCGAACTTGCGGCGGCTGCCGCCGCGACACCCGAGGCGGCGGCGATCGACGTCCTCGACGAGCTCCTACAGGTCGACCTCATTCGCAGCACGGACGTCCCGCGACGCTTCCGTTTTCGACACCCGCTCGTTCGTCGCGCGGTTTACGAGACCACGGCCGGCGCCTGGCGGCTCGGCGCACACGAGCGATGCGCCGAAGCGCTTGCCGCGCGCGGGGCGAGCGCGATGGCGCGCGCGCACCACGTGGAGCGCTCGGCACGCGACGGAGACCTCGACGCGGTCGCCGTTCTGCGCGAGGCCGGCGACGCAGCTGCACGGCTCGCGCCGGCAAGTGCGGCGCAGTGGTTCGGTGGGGCACTGCGGCTACTGCCGGAGACGGCGCCACGCGAGGAGCGCGTCGCGCTGTTGTTGGCACGGGCCGACAGCCTCGCCGCAACGGGTCGGTTCGTCGAGAGCCGTGCGGGCCTCCTCGAATGCCTCGAGATCGTGCGGCGAGACGCCGAGGAATGGCGCGTACGCGTCACGACCGCATGCGCAGCCGTCGAGCACCTGCTCGGCCTCCAGAGCGAGGCGCACCAGCACCTCACCACCGCGCTGGCCGAGCTCGGAGATGCGCAGTCGGCGGAGGCCGTCGAACTGATGATCGAGCTCAGCCTCGATGGATTCCACGCCGGCGATTTCGAGGCGATGCGCATCTGGGCAGGGCGCGCCGTGGCCGCAGCGACGCCACTCGGTGACGAGGCCCTTCTCGCTGCGGCGCTGTCCGTCCGGGCGTGGGGCGGCGCGATGGCCGGCGCCGGCGAGCAAGCGCAGACCCACTGTGACGAGGCCACAGAGCTCGTCGACCAGCTCTCGGACGACGAGGTAGCACGGCGGCTCAACACTCTCGCCCACCTCGTCGGCGCCGACGTTTGGCTCGACCGGTACTCGGCCGCTACGCGTCACGCGCGGCGCGCGCTCGAGATTTGCCGCAGAACCGGTCAGGGAGAGGAGTTCCCGCTCGTCGTGCAGATGCTCGGAGTGTCGCTCTGGGTCCTGGGAAAACCGCTGGAAGCCGAGGAGCTCTTCGACGGAGCGGTGGAGGCGGCGCGACTTACCGGCAACGTCCAGAACCTCGCCTGGAACCTCTTCAATCGCAGCTTGGCCGCGCTCGCAGCCGGGGATCTGGACGTGGCGCTCGCGACCGCCGAGGAGAGCTTCGAGCTCGAAGGAGACATGGAGCCGGGGCCGATCCGCACCGCGACCGCCGCGGTGCTCGCGTCCGCGCTGCTCGAAGCTGGGCAGTCCGACCGGAGCGTCGACCTGCTCCTCACACGAGTGGGCGGCGAGGAGGGGCTCCGCCATATCGGCGGCGGCTGGTGCGCGCGCTTCCTAGAAGTGCTCACCCGGGCGCTGCTCGCAACCGGCAGACGGTCTGACGCCGAACGTGCCGCGGCGGCGACCCAGGCCTGTGCGGAGACGGTGTCGTTGCCGACCGCGGAAGGGATGGCGAACCTCGCGGCGGCAGCGCTCGCCTTCGACGCAGGTGAGCCGACGACCGCCCTCGAGCGGGCCCTCGCGGCGGCCACCGCATTCGAGTCGGCTGAAGCACTCTGGGACGCGGCCCGGGCACGGGAGCTCGCGGGACGAGCACTCGCTCAGGCAGGGGACAGCGATCGCGCAGCAGTCGAGCTCGAGCGGGCCGCAACGGCATTCGACTCCTTCGGCTCGCTCCGGTACCGCGACCGAGCCGAGCGCGAGCTCGGCAAGATCGGCCGCCGAATTCATCGGCGCACGCGCCCCGGCAATACCAACGGGCACGGCATCGACACGCTGACCGCGCGCGAACTCCAGGTCGCCCAGCTCGTCGTCGACCGGAGAACCAATCCGGAGATCGCCGCGCAGCTCTTCCTGAGCAACAAGACGGTCGAGTCCCATCTCCGCAACATCTTCCGAAAGATGGACGTCGCTTCACGCGTCGAGCTCGCGCGGGTTGTCGAGCGCACGATGCGACCGGCGAGCGCACAACAGAGGTAACCAGCGCTCGGCCCGTCGTAGGCTGTCGCGCTGCCGCGCGCAGCGGCAAATCAGGGTGCGAGATCAGGGGGGCCGCCCGATGTCGGGGCCAGCCGCGCACGGCACGCTCGACCCAGGACTACCCACGTCGAAGGAGACACACGATGAGCACGGTCATCAAAGAACAAGCTCCGGCCGTTTCCGATATTCCTCCGTCAGGAGCTCGGACACAGCAGGTCGGGCGCAGCCGTGTCGTCCGGCTCGTGCTCGGGAGCCTCGGCCTGCTCGCGGCGCTCGCGTTCATCGGCATCGCGATCGCCGGGATCGTCGGGCTCGAGAAGAACCGGGACGCGACCGGCTACTTCGTCACACACACGCATCACTACCAGACGTCGTCGTACGCGCTCTCGACCGAGAGCCTGAACGTCGGCGGCATCACTGGTGCGCTCGAAGCAGGACTCGTCCGGCTCCGGATCGCCGCGACGAGCAAAGACGCGGCGAAGCCCCTCTTCATCGGCATCGCCCGCACAGAGGACGTCAACCGCTACCTCGCCCGCGTGGAGCACGACGAGCTCCGCGACATCAGCTTCGACCCGTTCAAGATCGACTATCGGCGGCTCGGGACCGGTGCGCCAGCGGCACGGCCGGCCAGGCAGAGCTTCTGGCGGGCGCGCGCAAGCGGCACCGGCACCCAGACGATCAGCTGGCCCGTCAAGAAGGGCCTGTGGACGGCGGTCGTGATGAACGCCGACGGAAGCCAGAACGTCGGCGTCGACGCGCAGCTCGCCGCCCGCCTCTCCGGCGCGTGGTGGTTCGTCGCCGCAGGCTTCGCACTCGGGGCTCTGTCGCTCGTCGGCGGGATCGCACTCGTCCGCTCCGGCGTCCGCAGGTACGCGGCGCAACCCACCTCGGTGCCCGAGGAGGTCTGACGATGATCAGCACCTCGTACCCGGTGCGGCTCGAAGGGGAGCTACAGCCCCGTCTCAGCCGCGGGCTCTGGCTGGTGAAGTGGTTCCTCCTCATCCCACACCTGATCGTGCTCGGGTTCCTCTGGTCCGCGTTCGTCGTGCTGACCGTCGTCGCCTTCTTGACCCAGCTTCGCGGCGGCCGCTACCCACGCTGGATCTTCGATTTCAACCTCGGCGTCCTGCGCTGGACGTGGCGCGTCAACTTCTACGGCTACGGCGCGCTCGGGACCGACCGCTACCCACCGTTCACGCTCGGCGCGGCCCCTGACTATCCCGCACGCCTCGAGATCGACTACCCGGAAGAGCAGGCCACGGGTCAAGATTTGCTCGCGGCATGGCTTGCCGGCATCCCGCAGTACGTGATCGCCGGCATCCTCGGCGGCGGCGCCGGCATCGCCTGGGCGGCCGAGCACTCGATCTTCACGGGCCTGATCGGGGTTCTCGTCTTCGTCGCCGCGATCTCACTCGTCCTCGACGGCGAATATCCGCGCAGCCTCTTCGATTACGTCATCGGCCTCAACCGCTGGGTCATCCGCGTCGTCGCTTATGGGGCACTGATGACGACCGCCTACCCGCCCTTCCTGCTCGACAAGGGCGAACGCGAGCCGACAAGCGAGACCGCCCCAGCAGTCTCAGAGACAGGCGCCTGAAGCGAGAGGAGCTGGGGGGTGCGCGCCGCACCGGCTCACGGAGCGACGACCACTGCTCAAAACGCGTTGGCGGCCGACTTCCACTCCTGGAGGCGCTGCGCGATGAGCTTGGCCCGCTCCTCCTCGCTCCCGCCGTCCAACGCCGCGAGGTCTGAGGGGTCGGCTCGAAGGTAGACGCCTGCGGTTCGGGCATTCAGCGCGGGGTCGCGATCCGACCGTGTCGTCCAGTACCCGGTGGCGCGGTCGGGGGTCTCGACCCTGATCTCGCCGGTGCCCTCGAGCTCTGGGGCATTCGGGTGCCGCGGGCGCTCGCCCTTCCAGAAGTAGAAGATGCCGGCCGGGTCCCTGCGCTCCTTCGCGGCTTCGCTCCAGTAGCGGGCCGACAGGGTGCCGTCCTCTTGCCAGGCTCGGCCGTTCACGCTCAGGCCACTGTCGCGGTCACGCGAGATGCTCAGGAGGCTCACCGCCGACGGTTCTTCCTCGCTCCGCATCGTGAGCGAGAGCTGCCACCAGAGCCCCTCGATCGCGCCGCGGCGACCCTCGGTCTCGATCGCCTTGCGGAGCTTTTGGTTGATCGCGCGCACCTCGGCCGGGCTGGTGGCCGGGTCGTAGCGGACGGAGGTGAGCCCGAGCAGGTCGCTCGGCAGCTTCGAACCGTGCGCGTGGAGGATGAACGTGCGCCGGATTCCGAGCGCGCCGCCGAACAGCCCAGCCTCGAACACCACGTTGTCGCGCGGCGACGCCTGGCCGGACTCGGACGCATCCGTCGTCGTCCAGTCGTCCTGGGCGAACACGAACGCGGCGAAATCGACCTCCTGCGAGAGCTCGACGAGCCGGTCGAGGGTAGACCGCCCCGGGTTGAACGTGGTCGTCCAGGGCTCGACGTCTGCGACGTCCTCGAGCCCGCGAGTAATCGCCTGAAGCAATTTCGCCTGCTTGCCCGACGACCCGAGGAAGATGCGCGGCTTGTTCACGCGCGATTCATGATGACGGACACGGCGCACACGCTACGTCGTGGGCCGCGCGCGGGGCATCCTGAGAGCCGCTCCAACAACCGACACCTCTTACAACGCTTGCAGAGGAGAGCGGTGCTGGGCCTCTAAACGGAGGAGACCCTGTTTCCAGGGCCTCCCTGAGTAGCGGGGGCAGGATTTGAACCTGCGACCTCCGGGTTATGAGCCCGGCGAGCTACCTGACTGCTCCACCCCGCGGCGCCGGGCCAGTATAACGCCTCGCTAGCCTTGGCGGGTGCGCGTCGCGGCCGTCGATCTGGGCACGAATTCGACTCGTCTGCTCGTCGCGGACGTGGCCGACGGGCGCGTCGACGAGCTCCATCGCGAGACGCGGATCACCCGGCTCGGCGAGGGCGTCGACGAGCGCCGCCGCCTCCTCCCCGTCCCGATCGCCCGTGTCCGAAACGTCCTCTCCGACTACCGGCGGACGATCGAGGAGCTCGACGCGGAGCGGACGCTCGCGGTCGGCACGAGCGCGATCCGGGACGCCGACAACGGTGAGTCCTTCCTCGGCGAGGTCGAGTGGAGCTACGGCTTTGCCACGCGCATGCTCTCCGGCGACGAGGAGGCCGGGCTGACGCTCCGCGGCGTCGCGACCGGCGAGGCGCTCGACCCCGGCCTCGTCGTGCTCGACGTCGGCGGCGGCTCGACGGAGCTGATCCAGGTC
>DATAOV010000077.1:0-3268 GCA_036265535.1 Gaiellaceae bacterium
TTGGATGGAGGCGGGCGTGAGGGAGAGCGCGCGCGCGCGAAGTCCCTCCGCTACCTGACCGAGCATCGGGTTCGCGTCCTGGACTGCTCCGAGGATGCCGGGACGCTCGCCGCTGAGGTGCGCGGCAACGGCTCGGATCTACGTCGTCGCGCACGACGCGAGCGGTTGGACCTGCAGCTGCCCGGCTCTCGGCGAGAACTGCTGCCACGTGCTCGCCTGCAAGGCCGTAACGGTGCTGGGGCCGCGCGAGGGGCCGCATGCGTAGGCGCAACGAAGTAGAGTCTGGGCGGAATCGAAAACGGCCCGGCACCGCTGACACGGCCCGGGCCCGGCAACAGGAGGTGAGTCCTGATGCGACCGCGACTCTACAACCGCTTCAAGTTGCGGCCCGTGTTCAGCGCGAGGCCGTGAAGAACAAGGCCTACCGAGCATTCCCGCTCGGCCAGGAGGCAGGCGCGTACCTGCGCCAGAACCGTGGGCGGCTGCTGCCGCTCACGTACAAGACCTACGAAAGCTGCCTCGACAAGCTGGCCCGCTACTTCTGCGACCTCGAGCTAGCCGACTTCGAGCCGCCGGTCGGCACGGAGCGCTTGGAGGAGTTCGTAGACGACCTGTGGGGCGACAGTGCCGCGCGGACGCGGGCGAAGAACATCTCGATCCTGAAGGGGTTCTTCGAGTGGGCAACTCTGAGCGGGCGCCTACATGGTGATCCCGCGCGAGCGCTACGGCCTCCGAAGAAGCGAGGTATCGAGCGAACGACGTTCTCGGTCGACCACGAGAAGGCGATCTTCGCCAGCAACGACCGCCGCGATCGGATTGCGTTGCACCTGTTGCTGAAGGTCGGGATCCGGAAGGGCGCCCTGCAGAAGGTGCGGTTCCGACACTTCGACCACGCTCAGAAGCGGCTGACCATCTTCACGAAGGGCGGAAAGGTGCAGACGGTTCCGGTGGTCGACCCGGCCTTCTGGAACGAGCTCGAGCGGCACATCCTCGACTGGCAAGCGCAGCCGGACGAGTACCTGCTATGCCGCCAGCACACGATCCCGCGTTGGGATTCACAGGAACGCAAGCAGCAGAAGCTCCCGCCGGATCGAATCGACCGGGTTCAGTACCGCGACCAGCCGATGGGCGTTCACGGTCTACACAAGTGGTGGTATCGCTGCCTGGCTCGAGGCGGCGTGGTCGCTGAGGGTCAAACCTCGGGTGAGCGGATGCACAAGGCCCGGCACACCGCCGGTCAGCGTGTCCTCGACGCCACGCACGGGAACCTGAAGGCCGTCCAGAAGCTGCTCGGCCATTCGAGCATCAGCACGACCGGTGACATCTACACCGACTGGGACATCGACCAGCTCGCGGAGACGCTGCGAGCGATGCTGGACGAGGGGCAAAAGTGAATCGTTCCCGCCAGGCCCAGAGAAAACCCCTGCAAAGGCCAGGTTCATGCGCCTGGCAGGAATCGAACCTGCGACCTCGC
Organism: Gaiellaceae bacterium; assembly: GCA_036265535.1. Classification (GTDB taxonomy): domain Bacteria; phylum Actinomycetota; class Thermoleophilia; order Gaiellales; family Gaiellaceae; genus AC-32. The sequence continues at coordinate 1,475 of DATAOV010000077.1, forward strand.
GCTCCGGAGGCGCGCGCTCTATCCCCTGAGCTACAGGCGCTCGGCCGCCAAGTCTAGCGACGGTATGAGCGGCGTCACGGCGACGGGCTCCGGCTTCGGCGTGCGGCGCACGCCGGTCGGCAGCCTCCGCTCCAGCGCCAGGCACCCCAGCGCCGAGCCCACGCAGACGGCGGCCGCGAGCGGCCACACCGCGAGTGGGTGCCAGCCGAGTAGCGGCCCGCCGACCGCGGGGCCGAGGATCGAGCCCGCGCTCCACGACATCGAGCCGAGGGCGAAGTAGCGGCCCCGTAGATGGTCGGGTGCGAGGTCGGCGACGAGCGGCACCTGCGTCGGCCCTGCAGCGTCTCGCCAAGGGCGAAGACCATCGTCGCGGTCATGAAGACGAGTGCCGCCGAGGTGCCGTTCAGGAGGTCGCCGCCTGCGAGCACGAGCAGCGCGGCCGTCGCCCAGAGGAGGTTCATCAGCGCGAGGGCAGCCATCCGCCGCCGTCCCTCGAGCGCCTTCGACACCGGCAGCTGGATCAGGACGATGAGCAGCGTGTTGGCGAGCCAGATGAAGCCGACCCAGCGTTCGCTCACGCCGGCGTAGTTCTTCGCGAACGGTGGCAGTAGCGCGAATACCTCGTAGCCGACTGCAACGAAGAGGACGTTGAGGCCGGTGAGCGCGAGGAAGTTGCGATCGCGCAGGACTGCGCGGTAGCCGCCCCGCTCCTGCTCAGCCGCCTCAGACTCGTCCGGATACGGCTCCCGCACGGCCGCCAGCACCGCTGCGAAGACGAGGAACGTCGTGGCGTCCAGCATAAACATCCGCGTGAAGCTCCCGGGGTCGGAGGTGGTCGCGATCAGGCCGCCGACCACGCCGCCGATCCCGATCCCGAGGTTCATGCTCACGCGCTGCAGCGCGAAGGCCGCGTGCCGGTCCTCGGCGGGAGTGAGTCGCGAGAGCAGCGTCGACTGGCCTGGCCAGAAGCAGGCTGTCCCGATCCCGTCCACGGCGAACAGCGCGTAGGCATGCCACGGCTCGCGAATGAGCGGAAACAGCGTGAACGCGACGGCCTGAACCAGGAGGCCGAGCACGAGCGTGTTCCGCCCGCCGATCCGGTCGACCAATGTGCCCGCCACCAGCCCGGTGGCCAGGGCGGCGGCGCCGCCGATCGCGAGCGCGAAACCCGCGTCTGCGAACGAGATCCCCCGCACGTTGTGCAGGTAGATGACCGCGAATGGGAAGACGACGCCGTTTCCGAGCGCGTTCACGACACCGCCCGCCTGGACGAGCCAGACGGTGCGCGGAAGGTGGGGGTCAAGGCCGCGGAGGTAGGACGCCAGCGATCGCCGGCGTTCTAAGGTATCCGCCGTGCAGCTCGAGGCCCGGATCGCGACAGTGCGGATGGCCGAGACCTTCGTCATCTCACGCGGCGCGTCCGACGAAGCCGAGGTGGTCGACGTCGAGCTCCGGCACGACGGCGTCAGCGGTTTCGGCGAGGCGGCGCCGATCGAGCGCTACGACGAGTCCGCGGAGTCGGCACGCGCGTTCGCGGTGGAGGCGGGGGAGCTGCTCTCCGGGATGGACCCGTTCGCGTTCGAGGAGATCGAGGCGCGCTTGGGCGAGCGGCCCGGCGAGCAGGCGGCCAAGGCGGCGATCGACGCGGCGCTTCACGACCTCTGCGGGAAGCTCGTCGGGCTGCCCGTGTGGCGGTTGCTCGGGCTGCGGCGGCAAGGGCCGCCGACGTCGTGGACGATCTGGCTCGGCGATCCCGACGAGATGGCGAGACGCGCGGAGAAGGTGCGCGGCCGG
>DATAOV010000078.1:0-7902 GCA_036265535.1 Gaiellaceae bacterium
GGAGGGTCGACCAGCCCGATGATCTGCATCATCGGGCCGAAGGGCGGGACCGGGAAGACGCTCGCCGCCTGCAACCTCGCCGTGGCGCTGGCGCAGGAGGGCAAGAGCGCCGTCGTCGTCGATCTCGACCTGCAGTTCGGCGACGTCGGAATCGCGATGGGCCTCTCGCCCGAGAGGACGATTTACGACCTCGCCCGCGTCGGTGGCTCGCTCGACCTCGACAAGGTCGACGACTTCATCACCGACCACCCGTCGGGCGCGCGCGTGTTGCTGGCTCCGAGCAGGCCCGATCAGGCGACCACGGTCACGGTCGAGTTCCTGCGGGAGCTGTACACGGCGCTGCGGGCGCGGCACGACTACGTAATCGTCGACACGCCTCCCGGGTTCACGCCCGAGGTGATCGCGTCGATCGATCTCGCGTCGCACCTGCTCGTGATCGGGATGCTCGACGCACCTTCGTTGAAGGACACCAAGCTCGGGCTGGAGACACTCGGCCTGATGGGCTGCGACCCGGAGCGGATCCGGCTCGTACTCAACCGGGCCGAGTCCAGTGTCGGGATCACGCGGGGCGACGCCGAGGCTATCCTCGGGCGCAAGCCCGACATCTTCGTGCCGAGCGACCGCGAGATCCCACGGGCGACCACCGACGGTCAGCCGATCGTGCTCGCGAACGGGCGCTCCGAGGCGGCTCGCTCACTGCGTGCGCTCGCCGAGCTCTACATCCACGACGAGGTCGAGCTCGAGGAGAACGGCAACGGCAACGGGCATGGCAACGGGAACGGCCGCCACCGGCGTCCGCTCGCACTGCTGCGGAGGAGGAGCTGAGATGGAGCTGCACGAGCGCATCCAGACGGCGCGGCCGCTCACGGGCTCCGACGGCCGCGACCCGTTCTCCGAGCTGAAGAACCGGCTCCACCTCGCGCTCATCAGCGAGCTCGGGCCGCAGCTCTTCAGCGTCGGGGCCGAGCCGCTGCAGATCCGGACACGGGTCGAGAGCGACCTCAAGGAGCGGCTGCAGCAGGAGCCGGGTCTCTCCCGCGACGACCGCGAGCGGCTCCTCGCCGAGCTCACGGACGACGTCGTGGGCTACGGCCCGCTCGAACGGCTGCTGGCCGACGAGTCGATCTCGGAGATCATGGTCAACGGGCCGCACGAGATCTGGGTCGAGCGCCAGGGACGGCTCTACGAGACGACCCTGCGCTTCACGGACGACTCGCACCTGCGCCGGATCATCAACAAGATGGTCGCCCAGGTCGGGAGGCGCATCGACGAGTCCTCGCCGATGGTCGACGCGCGTCTTCCGGACGGGTCGCGCGTCAATGCCGTGATCGCCCCGCTGTCCCTATCGGGCCCGCTCCTGACGATCAGGAAGTTCGCCCAGAAGCGGTTCGACCTGGACGAGCTCGTTCGCATCGGGACGCTCTCCCGCGAGACGGTCGATTTCCTGCGCCTGGCGGTCGAGGCTGAGCTGAACGTCCTGATCTCGGGAGGGACAGGCGCCGGCAAGACGACGCTCCTGAACGCGCTCTCGGCGTCGGTTCCGAACAGCGACCGCATCGTCACGATCGAGGATGCGGCCGAGCTTCAGCTGGTGCAGGAGCACGTGCTCAGGCTCGAGGCGCGCCCGAAGAACATCGAGGGCGAGGGCGAGATCGCGATCCGCGACCTCGTCCGCAACTCGCTCCGCATGCGTCCCGACCGCATCATCGTCGGCGAGGTCCGCGGGGCCGAGGCCCTCGACATGCTCCAGGCGATGAACACCGGACACGAGGGCTCGCTCTCGACGGTGCACGCGAACTCGCCGCGCGACGCCCTCTCGCGCATCGAGACGATGGTGATGATGGCCGGCTTCGAGCTGCCGGTGCAGGCGATCCGCCAGCAGGTGGCTTCCGCGCTCGACATGATCATCCAGCTCGAGCGACTTGAGGACGGTTCGCGCCGCGTGGTCGCGATGACCGAAGTCCAGCGGATGGAGTCCGAGATCATCACGCTCCAGGATCTCTACGAGTTCAAGATCGAGCAGGTCCTGCCCGACCGGACCGTGCTCGGCAAGCTCGAGCCGACCGGCCTGCGGCCGAACTTCGTGCACAAGTTCCTGAAGCGCGGCGTCGACCTGCCGCCCAGCATGTTCGGGGCGACCGGCGCCGAGCCCGCCCTCGTGGCGGAGGGGATGCGCCGATGAGGCGGTCACTCGCGTTGCTCGCCACGGCCGCCGTCGCCGGCGCGCTGGCGGCTTCCGTCCAGGCCGACCCGGGCGGCTTCACGCACCTGACGCCGATCGGGCGGGTGCGGGCTCCGGAGCGGGGTTTCCTGCTCGGCCTGCCGCCCGCCGTGCGGGTGACGAAGAGCCGAGTCGAGGTGCGCGAGAACGGCAAGCCGGTCAGCGGCTTCTCGTTCACGCCGATCCAGGCGATCGGCGACGGCTTCGGCGTCGTCCTCCTGATCGACGCGAGCGACAGCATGCGCGGGCGAGCCTCGGAGGGGGCGCTCGCGGCGGCTCGCGCCTTCGTCCGTCGGACTGGCGTCAGGGAGCAGATCGGCCTCGTCGCGTTCAACCGTACGACGACCATCCTCGCAAGCCCCGGCCATGGAGAAGCCGCGCTGCGCACGGCCCTTGCGACCCCTCCCCGGCTGGCCCGGGGAACGCGCATCTACGACGCGATCGGCACCGGCCTCGAGCTCTTGCACGAAGGTGGGGTCTCCTCCGGCTCGGTCGTCCTGCTGTCCGACGGGGCGGATACCGGCAGCCGCCTGAGCGAGCGCGGGCTCGAAGCGCGGGCACGCGCGGCGCACGTCCGCGTCTTCACGGTCGGGTTGCGGTCGCCCTCCTTCGAGGCTGCGCCGCTCCGACGGCTCGCGACCGAGACCGGCGGCTCGTACTCGGAGGCCGCCACGGCTACCGATCTCGCCTCGATCTACGACTCGCTCGGGAGGCAGCTGAGCACCGAGTACGTGATCCGCTACCGCTCCGACGCAGCGCCCGGAACACACGTCTCGGTCGTCGTCCGCGTGGCCCGCCTCGGCACCGTCTCGGCGCGCTACGTCACGCCGACGCCGGCGCCGATCGCGCCGTATCACCGCTCGCTCTTCCAGCGATTCTGGTCGTCCCCGGGGTCGATGCTCCTGATCGTGCTGATGATCGCGGGCCTCGCCGCGGTCGGCGCCTCGCTCCTGCTCCGGGTGCCCCGCGGCACGCTCATGCAGCGGATCGGCGAGTTCGTCACGCTCGCGGACCCGGAGGACGAGCGGGCGAGCCGAACCGCACTGACGACCAAGGTCCTGGCCGGCGCGGAGGAGTCGCTCGCGAAGACGCAGTGGTGGGCGCAGTTCAAGGAGGAGCTCGAGATCGCGCGGATCTCCGTTCCGGCCGTCCACATCCTCTTCGGTGCCGCCGTCGGCACGCTCCTCGCGGCGATCCTGCTCTACCTGATCTCGCCGGTCTTCGTCGTCTTCGCACTCGGGGTTCCGTTCATCGTGCGTGATCTCGTCCGGCGGAAGCTGAAGAAGGTGCGCGACGACTTCGCCGAGCAGCTGCCCGACAACCTCCAGGTGCTGGCCTCGGCGCTGCGCGCCGGACACAGTTTCGTCGGAGCGCTCGCCGTCGTCGCCCAGGACGCGCCGGATCCGGCGCAGCGCGAGTTCCAGCAGGTGGTCGCGGACGACCAGCTGGGTGTCCCGATCGAGGACTCCCTTCGGGAGGTCGCTCGCCGGATGGAAAGCACCGAGCTCGAGCAGGTCGGCCTGCTCGCGGAGCTCCAGCGAGCGAGCGGGGGCAACATGGCGGAGGTGCTCGAGACCGTCGTCGAGACGATCCGCGAGCGCTTCGACCTCCGGCGGCTGGTCAAGACACTGACCGCCCAGGGCCGAATGGCGCGCTGGATCCTGACGCTGCTACCAGTTTTCCTCGGGCTCGCCATCAGCCTGCTCAACCCGAGCTACATGCGCCCGCTGTTCGCGACCACGCCTGGCCAGGTCCTGGTCGCGATCGCGACGGTGATGGTCGTCACGGGCTCGCTCGTCATCAAGCGAATCGTCAACATCAAGGTCTAGGGAGATCGCCGTGCTTCTTCTCGTGCTGGGACTCGTGCTAACGGCGATCTCGGTCGCCATGGTCGCCCGCGTATTCGTGATCGGACGGCCGCCGCCCGCTCGCGCTCTCGACCAGATCGAGGCGTACGGGTTCAATGCCTCCGAACCGGCGGCAGCGAAGAGCTCGCGCCCGCTCACGGGCCGCCTCGACGCGCTGGCCTCCACGGTGGGCTCGTTCGTCGCGACCCGAATGAAGGGCTTCCACGAGGAGGCCTTGCGCAAGGAGCTCCAGGCCGCCGGGCTCTACACCATGAGCCCGCGGAAATTCATGGGCTACCGGCTGCTCTCGGCGCTAATCCTGCCCGCGCTCTGGCTCTGGTTCGCCTCGACGACCGGGGCCGGTGCTCTCCGCTTCCTCGTCGGGCTGATGTTCGCCCTGGCCTTCGGCTGGCAGGGCCCGATCCTGCTCGTGCGCCGGCGGTCGCGAAAGCGGCTCGAAGACATCGACGCCGAGATGCCCGAGCTGATCGACCTGCTCGTGACCACGGTCGAAGCCGGCATCGCGTTCAGCGGCTCGCTGCGACTCGCGGCGACCCGTTTCCACGGAGCGCTCGGCGAGGAGCTTAGGCTCGCCATCCAGGAGCAGGAGATGGGACTCTCTGCCAACGAGGCCCTGGCGAACATGCTTGCGAGGGCAGACACCGGCGCGATGCGTTCGTTCGTGCGCTCGATCCTCCAGGGCGAGACCCTTGGCGTCTCGATCGGAAAGATCATGCGCGACCTCGCGATCGAGATGCGCAAGCGGCGACGGCAGCTCGCCGAGGAGCGGGTGCAGAAGGCGCCGACCAAGATGATCTTCCCGCTCGTCTTCCTGATCTTCCCGGGAATGTTCGTCGTGCTCCTGGGGCCGGCCGCGCTGCAGATCCTGGAGACGATCGGCGGAGGGAAGTGATGGCTCCCCGGCGGGGCTCGCTCTTCCTGAACGCCCTGCTCGTCACGCTGTTCGCCTCATTCGCCGCCGCCAACCTCGCCCGCTGGCTCGAGACTGGCAGGCCGGTCGGGCTCGGGGCCGTCCTCCTGGAGGGCTTCACCGCATTCCTGTTCCTGGTGCGACGTCCTGCGCAGGTCACGACCGGCAGCCCGCTCGCGTGGATCGCGGCCTTCCTCGGCGCCTTCGCCATGCTGGGCGCCCGCCCCGTGTCACACCCCGACGCGGGGCCGTTCGCGGTCTTCGAGGTCGTCCAGCTCGTCGGCTTCGCCACCGTGATCGTGGCGCTGGGAACCCTCGGCCGCTCGTTCGGGATCGTCGCGGCGAACCGAGGTGTGAAGACGCGAGGACTGTATGCCTTCGTGCGTCACCCGGCCTACACCGGTTACCTCGTCAGCTACGTCGGCTACGTCGCCGAGAACGGGTCGACACGAAACATCGTGCTGCTCCTGGTGGGAACCGGTGCCCAAGTGGTCCGCATGTCCGAGGAAGAGCGGACTCTCCGGTCGGACCTGGCCTACCGGCAGTACCTCGGAAGAGTGCGCCGCAGGCTGATCCCGTACGTCTACTAGACCGGCGGCAGGCGCAAGTTCCCTCGAACTAGGGATTTTGTTTTGCCTGGACCGGCCTAACGCTGTGTCTTCGACCGATGCGGCTTGCACGGTTGTAAACGTAGGGAGAGAACCATGCGGCGGCTCAAGCTCCTGCTCGCTGACGACCACAGCCTCATGATCGAGGCGGTGGGGCTCGCGCTCGAGGAAGAGGCGGATTTCGAGATCGTGGGCTCGGCGCAAAGCGGGAGCCAGGTGCTCCCGCTCGTGCAGCGCACGAAGCCCGACATCGTCGTCCTCGACCTGGCGATGCCCGGCGTCGACGGGCTTACGTGCATCAAGCTCCTGCGGGAGCGCTTCCCCGAGGTGCGGATCGCCGTGCTGTCGGGAATCGACTCCGATCGAACGGTTCAGGCAGCGCTCGAGCTCGGAGCGAGCGTCTTCATCTCGAAGAACGTCGACCCGTTCGAGCTGGCTCCGGCGCTCCGCGAGGCGGCGGTGCGGGCCGTGGAGGTGCCGATCGGGCGGGCGGAGAACAGCACCAACCTGGCCGCCAAGAAAAGGGGACTCACCGGCCGTGAGCTGGCCGTCCTGCGCGCGCTCGGCGAGGGGCGGTCGAACAAGGAGATCGCCGGCTCGCTCTGGCTCGCCGAGCAGACGGTCAAGTTCCACCTCACGAACATCTACCGCAAGCTCGACGTGAGGAGCCGGACCGAGGCCGTGCACTGGGCGTATCGTCACGGCCTCCTCGAGGCGCCCGCTCTGAGCGCGCCCTCGAAGATCGCCTGACGCGGTTGGCTAGACGAGCGAGGCCTCGACCTCGGGGTGGCGACCCAGCCAGGCCCGGAGGAAGAAGGCGATCTCGGTGCGCGCTTCGTCTTCGTCGCGAGCGGCAGTGTGCACGACACGGCAAGCGAAGCTGCCCACGCGGCGCGCGACGCAACCGCTCTTGCGGAAGGAGGCGACGAGCTCCTCGACCACGTCGGGGCGGTTGAGATGGACTGTGAGGGCGATCATCTTTGTTGCCATTATCGGGCAGGGCGAGGCCCCGCTCCTCTGCCTTTCGGTTGACGCTCGCTCTACCACCGGCTAGTTGCCGTTCCCGCCGAGGGCGGGCCCAAAGGCTGGATCTTCCCGGCAGGGGCGACATCGCCGGAACGGGTGGAACGATCTAGACGATCAGGCGATCCGCCCGCGGCGCCTGCGGCGGATAGTCGGAGGCGAGGAACGTGGGCAGACTCCGGACCCGAATCATCCGACCGAGCGGCCGAAGTCGGTGCGCCGGCGGCCTGCTGCTGGTCGCCGTCCCGCTTGCGGTGCTGCTCCTGACGGGAAGCGCGGCAGGCGGCCTGCGGGCGCCGGTGCCGACGTCTCCCGGCAGCGGCGTCCAGGTTGGCGGAATGCCAGCGTTCGCGTGGACGCCCGTCGCCGGCGCGGAGGAGTACGAGGTCGAGATCGCCGCCGACGCTGGCTTCAACTCGCCGGTGCTCGGCAGGGGCAAGGACGACTTCCGGACGAAGAACACGCGCGCGACCGTGTCCGAGACGGCCCCGAACGGGACGTACTGGTGGCGGGTGCGTGCGATCGGCAGGTCCGGAGGCGCCTCGGCCTGGTCACGCGGGCGTTCGTTCAAGAAGCGCTGGGCCTCAGAGACCGTGCTCCAGTCGCCTGCGAGCGGGGCCTCGATCGTCTATCCGAACACCCCGTTGAAGTTGAGCTGGTCGGCGGTGGGAGGGGCCCGGAAGTATCTCGTCTCGGTTGCGACCGATCCGAATCTCGGTTCGCTCGTCCCCATCGGGGGCTCGGCCAAGCCGGTCGAGACGGCGGCGACGACGCTCGCGCCGGCCGCCGCCCTCGCGCCTGGAACCTACTACTGGGGCGTCACGCCGCTCGACGCCCAGGGCAACCGGGGCGTCCCCTCGGCCGTTGCCTCGTTCACGTGGCTGTGGCCGTCGACGACGACGCCGCAGGTGAGCGACCTCGCCACGGCACCCGAGCTGTTCGATCCGCGCTTCAGCTGGGACCCGGTGCCGGGCGCGGCACGGTACGAGGTCGAGATCAACTCGTCGGTCGACTTCGCTCCGGGCTCGAAGGTCTGCTGCACCGGCACCACGATCAACACCTCGCTCTCGCCCACCGTCGTCTACAAGAACAACACCTACTACTGGCGTGTTCGCGCAATCGACATGGACAATCACGCCGGTGTGTGGAACCTCGGCTCGAGCTTCACGAAGACGTTCGACAACATCCCGCCGGTAACTGCTCCCAGCATCAAGAACCTCAGGATGCGGGACAACGTGGCCGACCCGGGCATCGACCGCAACCTCGTTGCGC
>DATAOV010000079.1:0-45310 GCA_036265535.1 Gaiellaceae bacterium
CCGTGCTCCTAGCCCTGCGTTACGTGACCGACACCAACACGCGCGGCAGCGGCGTGTGGGTCGACAACGTGCGCGTGGGCGGCAATCTCGTTTCCGATGGCACCTCGCTCGCCGGGTGGCAGACGTTCACGCGGATCAAGCCGATCTCCGTGAACGGCTTCACGGTCCAGCTGATCTGCTACGAGACGATGGGCAAGAAGCCGCACGCGTTCGTCGGCTCGATTCGGCTCAACTCGAGCTTCGCGGCCTCGCTCAAGAAGGGCAAGCTCGAGAAGCTGATCGGCGAGAAGGCCGACGTCGTGGCCGCGCTCGTCATGTACGACGAGCCGACCGAATCGATCAACCAGTACGCGCGGTACACGCTGAAGGTCAACGGCGTGACCCAGCCCGGCGGCTGATCGCCAAACATCCCGTTCGACACGAAGGGCGGCCGAGTGGCCGCCCTTCGTCGTTCAGGGACGAAGGTGGACGACCTGGAGGCCGAACTCCGCGGAGAGGCGCTCGGCGACCAGCGAGCGGTGGCAGGCCTCGGGGTCTCGCTCGACGCACAGCAGGGCCGCAGCGCCTTCGGCCTGGAGCTCGGCGACGAGCGGCGTGAGGTCCAGGGGGTCGAGAATCTCGCCGAGGTAGCGCTCTCGGTACTCGGGCGCGAGCTCGGTACGCGAGCGCTTGCCCACGTCGACGCGGTCGTCCTCCCGGTACTGGAGCTGCCGGAGCTCCGTCGTCGGTGCCAGCTCCCGATGGTGCCGGTAGCCGATCCCTGCCTCGGCGAGCGCGGCTTCCAGCCTGCGGGCGTTCGCCCAGGCGTACTCGCGGCCGCGGACGCCGCGGCGTTGCCGCACGTCGAGCACCGACGCAACCTGGGCCACGCGCAAGGCGTCGAGGAACGTCTCGAGCGTCCAGCCGTACACACCGATCGTGGCGAGGATGCGCGGGAGTGTAAGTCCGAGCCGCGGCAACTCGGGTATTACTTCGGCCGTGAGGTCGCTCGTGAAGGAGAAGCGCGAGGTCGCGAAGGGCACGCTGCTGGTGGTCTTCGACCTGCAGGGTCGGCAGGTGGACTTCGAGCCCGGCCAGTACTTCTGGGTCGAGCTGCTCGACCCGCCTTACGACGACGAGAGGGGGCCGCGACGACATTTCTCGGTCGTCACGTCGCCGACCGAGCGTGGGGTGCTCGGGTTCTGCACGCGTTTGCGCGACACGGCCTTCAAGCGCTCGGTGGCCGAGCTCGAGGTGGGCGCGGAGGTCGAGGTCGAGGAGCCGAAAGGCGACTTCGTCCTGCCCGAGGACACCGAGCAGCGGTACGTGTTCGTCGCGGGCGGGATCGGCATCACCGTCTTCCGCTGCATGCTCCGCTACATCGCGGACAAGGGCCTGCCCTACAAGGTGACGCTCGTCTACTCCAATCGCGACCGCGAGTCGACTGCATTCCTGGACGAGCTCCGGGAGCTCGAGCAGGCGGTGCCGGGCCTGCGCCTGGTCCTGACGATGACCGACGATCCGGAGTGGGACGGCGAGACGAGGATGCTCGACGCGAACGTTCTGCGCGACCACCTCGGCGACTTCGGCTCGCTGACCTTCCTCGTCGCGGGGCCGCCGCCGATGGTGGAGGCGGTCGTCGAGGAGCTGCACGGCGCGGGCGTGCCCGAAGAGCGGGTGCTGCCGGACCGTTTCAGCGGCTACTAGGGGCACGCGCTAGGAGCGCGTGATCTGCGCTGCGGTCCCGATGACGATCAGCGGCCGAGCCGCCGGTCGCAGCCAACGCAGCACGGCGACGAGCTGGGGGACGGGCAGGCTCACGCAGCCGAGGGTTGGCCGCCCCGTGCTGGCGTGGAGAAAGATCCCGGAGCCGTGGCCCGCCACGACCGGGCCGGCGTTGTAGCGGATGAATGCGAAGTGCCGGTACGCCGTCGGGGAGCGCGAGAGGTCTTCGCTCGTGACTCGGAAGGGCGGCTTGGAGCCGCACGGCGCGTGGCGGAAGCGGTTGTAGTAGGGCGAGCTCGGGTCCTCGACCCACCAGTCACCGCAGGCGATCCGGTGGTAGGCGTAGCGGACGCCCGGATTCGCAGCGATCCCGTACATGACGCGTCCGAAGCCGAAGGCACCGGCAGGGGTCGCGCGGTCGCCCTCGTGCTTGTTCGCCGAGATGCCGCGCTCGCCGAGCCAGGCCGTCCACGGGCCGGCGACGCCGAGCCAGCAGCGACCCGTCTTGCGCCAGAGACGCAGGCTTCCCTGCGTCGAGGTTCGCCGTGCGGCGACGACCGTGACGAGCTGGGTCGTCTGGCCCGTTGGCGCGAGCTGGTTCGCGAGGTTGGGCGAACAGGCGGCCGAGCGGGTCGAGCCGCCGGGAGCCGAGGCCGCCAGGCAGAGGGCGGCGAGCGCCGGTAGCACGACCCATCGCATCGGGCTGCAGACTACGTGGCGATGATGGTCGTCCTGTTCGCGGCGGTCGTGCTTCAGGCGCCGCCGTTCACGCACACGGTCGCGCGCGTGACGCCCGCCCAGCTGCCCTACTCGTGGCATCCGGGGTGCCCGGTCGCGCCCGCTCAGCTCCGGCGTCTTCGTGTCGCCTACTGGGGCTTCGACGGTAAGGCTCACACCGGGACGCTTGTTGTCAACGCCGGCGCGGTGAGCGATCTCGTCCACGTCTTCGCGCGCCTCTACGTTGCGCGCTTCCCGATTCGGCGAATGCGGCCGATCGATGCCTACCGCGCCCGCGACGAGCGGTCGCTCGAGGCGGACAACACAGCGGCCTTCAACTGCCGCTACGCCGTGGCTTCAGGGCCCAGGCGCTGGTCGGTGCACGCATTCGGGCGCGCGATCGACGTCAACCCCGTCGAGAACCCGTATCTCGAGGGTGGCCGGGTGCACCCGCGCAACGGCCGCGGCTTCCTCGATCGCGCCCGCCTGCGGCCGGGCATGGCGGTTCGGGGCGGGCTCCTCGTGCGGGCGTTTGCAGGGGTGGGCTGGGCCTGGGGCGGGCGCTGGGCCGGCTCGCCCGACTACCAGCACTTCTCCGCCACCGGTGGCTGAGGCGGCTTGATTGCCGCGAGCGCGTGCGATTCGATAGGCGCGGATGGCAGTGGCCGCAGCTCCGCGCTCGCATCGCTGGCTCGCGGCGCCGGTGCTCGCGTTCGCGGTCTTCTCGCTCACGGCAGGCCTGCTCGCACACCACGAGCCACGGTCGAAGGGCTACTTCGAGCTCTTCTTCAGCGACCCGATCCACCTGAAGGCGGGTTTCGCCACCGCGGCGGTGGTGCTCGGCTGCTTCCAGCTCTTCACCGCGGCGTGGATATTCCGGAGGCTGCCGTGGAACAAGCCGCCGTGGGTGAACTCGGCTCACCGCGTGTCGGGTGTGCTCGCCTTCGTGTGCACGCTGCCCGTCGCCTACCACTGCATCTTCAAGCTCGGCTTCCGCAGTCCGAGCACCCGCGTCCTCGTCCACTCGCTGCTCGGCTGTGCCTTCTACGGCGCCTACGCCGCGAAGGTGACCATTGTCCGCCTCCACCGTTTCCCGCGGCTCGTGCTCCCGGTCGCGGGCGGCCTCTTGTTCGCGATCCTGATCGGAGTCTGGTACTCGAGCGCGCTCTGGCTCTACCGGGAGAAGGCCTCGGCCGCGCCGCCGGCGACGCCGTCGGTCGTCCCGGCGGGAGCGAATGCCGCGGCCGGCGAGACGGTCTTCCGGCGCAACTGCAGCACGTGCCACACCCTCAGGGCCGCTGGCGCGGACGGCCAGATCGGGCCGAACCTCGACGATCTTCGGCCGGGCTTCGAGCAGGTGCGGGCGAGGGTCGCGAGCGGCGGCGGGGGAATGCCCTCGTTCTCCGGCTCGCTGACGCCCGACCAGATCCGGGACGTCGCGGCGTTTGTCGCCACCCGCGCCGGGGGCTAGACGGCGAGCTTGCCGAGGACCGTTCCGAAGACGGTGTGCCGCCAGGTGGCCTGGGCGAACGCCCGGGGATTCTCGAGCAGCGGCGGCACGCCCGGCTCTCCGCGGGCCGGATGGTGCCGGTCGATGAAGTAGCAGAGCGGGTAGAGGGAGAGGTGCTCGGCGAGCGCCAGTCCCACCGCCAGTCGGCGCGGGCCCACGCGGACCCGCCGTCGTAGCTCGTCGAAGACGACACCGAACACGGCGCCGTTGGCGGCGTGGAGCGCGAAGCCGGCGAGTCGCCAGTGCCGGCCGCGGGTCACCCCCTTGCCCAGCACGGCCACGTCGGAGTAGTCGCAGCCCAGGAGCCGCTGGTCGAGGGGCTCGAGCAGCCCCCAGACCGTCGCCGCCGCCGCGCCGGAGACAGCGGCGCGCCAACGCCCACTCATCGGCCGAGCTCGCGCAGGAAGCTGCCGCCACCGATGACGCGCTCGGCCTCGCCTCCGGCAGCCGCGCGGAGCGCGCGGTCGGAGGTGACGAGCCAGGCGGGCCGGTAGTGCGGCGCCTCCCTGATCAGCCACTCGTCGGCACTTTCGGGGCCGGAGCCCACGAGCGTCGTCCGTCCATCGAGCTCGGTCTCGCCGACGACGCCGCCGGGCGCTCTTCCGTCGAAGACGAGTACAACCCGGTTGTCGTGCCTCTCGGCCCAAACGCGGGAGCGGTCGACGAGCTCCTCGTCCGGCATGTTGGGCCATTGCGAGCGCTGGACGTTGCGGGCGTCGATCAGCACGGTTGCTTCGCTCATGTCCAGCTCGTTCCCGGTGGAGCGGGTTCGCAATCTAGGAATCAAGCGCGGCTCGGAGCGACGCGACGTACCTGCCGAGCGCTTCGGGGCCGTCCTCGGCGACCTCGACGGCGCGCGAGCCGACGACGATCCCGTCCACCAGGTCGGCCGCGGCCCGCGCGTGGTCAGGGGTGGAGATCCCGAAACCGGCGAACAACGGGGTGGCGGTGACCGCGCGGGCACGCTCGACGAGCCCCGCCAGCGCGGGCGAGAGGTCGTTGCGAGAGCCGGTGGTACCTGTGAGCGTCACGAGGTAGAGCCAGCCGTCCGTAGAGTCGGCCGCGAGGCGGATCCGCTCGTCGGTCGAGCTCGGCGCCACGAGCTGCACGCGCCGGAGCCCGGGGCGCTCGCCGGCGGGGAGGTCGGCCACGATCAGGCTCGAGGCGCCTGCCGCCTCGGCGTCGCGGGAGAAGCGGTCCCAGCCGTACGCCTCGAGCAGGGACGAGTAGGTCATCGGGACGAGCGGGCGTTCGATCCGCGCGCGCGTGGCGGCAAGGCACTCGAGGCAGGCCGCGGTGCGCATGCCCTGCGCGAGCGCGCGCTCTGCGGCTCGACGGATGACGGGCCCGTCCGCAAGCGGGTCGGAGAACGGGAAGCCGAGCTCGACGAGGTCGGCCCCCGCAGCCACAGCGGCCTCGGCCAGCCCAGGGGTCTCGGGCCCGCACATGAGGTAGACGACGAGCGCCTTGGGACGATCCGACACAGCCTCGTCACCCACTCGTCACACCCCCGCGCGGAAGCGCGAGCTACGGTTCTTCCGTCTGGGTGGGTGGGGGCCGGGGATGGGGCCCACGACCCAGCGCCGCCGCCTCACCGGGCGGCGACCTCGACCAGGTCCTTGTCGCCCCGGCCCGAGAGACAGACCAGCACCAACTCCTCCTCGAGCTCCGCGACCCGCGCGAGGGCGTGCGCCGGCTCGAGTGCCGGCAGGATTCCCTCCGTCCGGGCCAGCCGACGGAACGCCTCCAGCGCCTCTTCGTCCGACGCACCCAGGTATTCCGCCCGTCCGGTGTCGCGCAGGAACGCGTGCTCGGGGCCGACGCCCGGGTAGTCGAGCCCCGCGGAGATCGACTCGGCGTCGAGCACCTGCCCGTCCTCGTCGGCGAGCACGGAGGAGCGTGACCCGTGGAGCACGGCAGGCCGGCCCGTCCCGAGGCTCGCCGCGCCGCCCGCCTCGACGCCGATCAGCCGCACCTCCGCGTCGTCCAGGAAGCCGGCGAAGAGGCCGATCGCGTTCGAGCCGCCGCCGACGCAGGCGATCGCCACCTCCGGCAGGCGGCGCTCGACGGCCAGCACCTGCTCGCGCGCCTCGCGACCGAGCACAGACTGCAGCTCGCGGACGATCTCCGGATACGGAGCCGGCCCGACGCAGGAGCCGATCAGGTAGTGCGTGCCGCCGACGTTCGTGATCCAGTCGCGGATCGCCTCGCTCGTCGCCTCCTTCAGCGTCCGCGTCCCGAACTCGACGGGGCGCACCTCGGCCCCGAGGAGCGCCATCCGCTCGAGGTTCGACCGCTGGCGGCGCATGTCCTCGGCGCCCATGTAGACGACGCACTCGAGCCCGAAGCGCGCGCAGACCGTCGCCGTCGCGACGCCGTGCTGGCCCGCGCCCGTCTCCGCGACGATCCGGCGCTTGCCGAGCCGAAGCGCGAGCAGCGCCTGTCCGAGCGCGTTGTTGAGCTTGTGTGCCCCGGTGTGGAGCAGGTCTTCGCGCTTCAGGTAGAGCCGCTTGCCGGGAGCGAAGCGCTCGGCGAATGTGAGCGGTGTCGGCCGGCCGCCGTAGTTTCGCCGGAGCTCGTCGAGCTCGGCATGGAACGACTCGTCGGCCTGTGCGGCCCGCCAGCCGGCCTCCAGCTCGTCCAAGGCCGGGATCAGCGTCTCGGGGACGAAGCGGCCCCCGTATTCGCCGTAGGTCAGCTGCACCGTGCCGCCTCGACGTACGCGCGCACCCGCGCGTGATCTTTGATGCCCGGCGCCGACTCGAGGCGCGAGCTCGCGTCCACCGCCCAGGGCCGGACCTTCTCGATCGCCTCCTGGACGTTCTCCGCCGAGAGGCCTCCGGCGAGCACGATCCGCCCTTCGGCGGAGCTCGCCCGCTCCAGGTGTCCTCCGTCGCCCTCTTGCCAGGGGAGATCGAGCACCCTTGCCACCTCTCGCCCCTGACTGAGCAGCACGCCGTCGCGGGAGCGGTGGCCGTTCTCGCGCGCGTACAGCTGGACGAGGTCGGCGCCGTCGTCGGTCACCTCGCCGACGTGGACGGCGACGGTGAGCATCGTCTCCGGAACGGCCAGCACCTTCGGCGCGCGCCTCGGCGTCTCAGCCGCGAGCACGAAGCCGGCGAGGTCGGCGCCCGCCTCGGCGGCGACGGCGACGTCCTCCTCGCGCGTCAGGCCGCAGACCTTGACGAGAGGGCGCGAGATCAGCTCGGCGAGCTTCGCGGACGGATCGGGTGCCCGCATCAGCGCCGAACCGACGAGCACGGCCTGGGCACCCGCGAGCTCCGCCTCGGCGCCGTGTGCGCGGGCGGCGATGCCGCTCTCGGCGACGACCACCCGGTCCGCCGGAGCGGACTCGACGAGCGCGAGCTGGGCTCGCCGATCGATCGCGAAGGTGCTCAGGTCGCGGGCGTTGACGCCGATGGGGTCGGCTCCGAGCTCGACCGCACGCCGAAGCTCGCCCGCGTCGTGCGCCTCGACGAGCGTGTCGAGCCCGAGCTCCTCGGCGGTCTGCATCAGGCGCCGAGCGTCGCCGTCGTCGAGATCGCGCAACAGCAGCAGCACCGCGTCGGCCCCCGCGTCCCGAAGCTTCGCCAGCTCGTTCGCCTCGCGGAAGAAGCCCTTGGCGAGCAGCGGGAGCCTGGCGGCTCCTCGCGCCGCCCTGAGGTCGTCCACCGAGCCGCCGAAGCGTTCGTCCACGAGGATCGAGACCGCCGCCGCGCCGGCGCGCTCGAAGGACGCGGCCAGGGCTGCGGGGTCCGCAGCGGGGCGAAGGTCGCCGGCAGAGGGCGAGCGCCGCTTGACCTCGGCGATCGCCGCGAGGCCGGGGGCCGCGAGGGCGGCGCGGAAGCGCCCCATCACGCCGGGACCTCGGTTGCCTGGGAGAACGCAACGAGGGCCTCCAGCCGGACAGCGGCGGCACCCGAGTCGACCGCCTCGCGAGCGAGCTCGAGCCCCTCGGCGAGGTCACGGCCGTGACCGGCCGCTGCGAGCGCGCCGGCGGCGTTCAGCAGGATCGCCGAGCGCCGGCCGCCGTCCTCGCCGGCGAAGACGGCACGGATCGCATCCGCGTTCTCGGCCGGCGAGCCACCTCGCAGTTCGGCCGGGTCGCAGCGCGGTACCCCGAGCTCGAGTGGGTCGATCTCACGCTCGCGCACCTCGCCGTAGACGACCTCGCAAACGAGGTTCGGGCCCGTCGGCGACAGCTCGTCGATCCCGCCCGCGCCGTGGACCACGAACGCCCGGGCGGCCCCCAATTGGGCGAGCACCTCGGCGATCGTGCGGACGAGCGACGGCGCGTAGACGCCCACCACCTGCGCTCGGGCCCCGGCCGGGTTGGTCAGGGGGCCGAGCACGTTGAAGACCGTCCTCGCGGCGAGCTCGCGCCGCACGGGGGCGGCGTGGCGCATCGCCGGGTGGTGCGTCGGTGCGAACAGGAAGCCGAAGCCGAGCTCGTCGATCGAGCGCTCGATCCGCGCGGGCGGCAGGTCCAGCTTGAAGCCGAGCGACTCGAGCACATCCGCCGATCCGGACGCCGACGAGACCGCACGGTTGCCGTGCTTCGCGACCGCGGCACCGGCGGCCGCCGCCACTAGGGCAGCCGCCGTCGAGATGTTGATCGTGCCGGCCCCGTCGCCGCCGGTGCCGGCCGTGTCGACGAGGTCGTCCCGCTTTGGCCGCACCGAGAGCACATGGGAGCGCATCGCCTCCGCACAGCCGGCGATCTCGTTCACGGTCTCGCCCTTGAGGCGGAGCGCCACGAGCAGGCCGCCGATCTGCGCCTGGGTCGCCTCGCCGTCCATCACCTCGTTCATGACAGCCCGTGCCTCGTCGCGAGAGAGGTCGCGCCCGTCGAGCAGCCGGGCCAGGGCCTCCTGCACGGTCATCGCGCGCGCTCCAGGAAGTTCCGCGCGAGCGCCGGGCCGGCCGGCGTCAGCACCGACTCGGGGTGGAACTGGACGCCGTCCACGGTCAGCTCGCGGTGGCGCACCGCCATCACCTCGCCCTCCGCGCAGGTCGCCGAAACCTCCAGGCAGTCCGGGACCGCGGTCGCTGCGAGCGAGTGGTAGCGGCCGGCCTCGAAGGCCTCCGGGAGACCCCCGAACAGTCCGCGCCCGTCGTGATCGATCGCGCTCGCCTTGCCGTGGACGAGCTGACGAGCCTGCCCGATCTCGCCCCCGAAGGCCTCGACGATCGCCTGGTGGCCGAGGCAGACGCCGAGCGTCGGCACCGTGGGAGCGAGCCTTCGCACGATCTCCACGGTCGCGCCTGCAGCCGCCGGACGGCCGGGACCGGGGGAGATGACGAGATGGGAGGGCGCGAGCCCTTCGGCGCCGTCCGGATCGATCTCGTCGTTGCGTCGCACGGTCACCTCCGCGCCCAGCTCGCCGAAGAGGTGCGCGAGGTTGTAGGTGAAGGAGTCGTAGTTGTCGATCAGGAGTATCACGCCCGAGCCTCCGCGAGCTCGATCGCCGTCTCGAGCGCCGCAAGCTTCCGCAGGCACTCGTCGTGCTCGGCTGCCGGGTCGGAGTCGGCGACGATCCCGGCGCCGGCCTGGAGGAGAGCCGTCCCCTCGTGCAGCACGACCGTCCTGATGGCGATGCAGGCGTCGAGGGCCTCACCCGGGAGCGCGTAGAGGACGGCGCCCGCGTACGGCCCGCGGCGGTGGTGCTCGAGCTCCGAGATGAGCTGCATCGCCCGCACCTTCGGTGCTCCGGACACCGTGCCGGCCGGAAAGCACGCGCGCAGGAGGTCGAAGTGCGAGACGCCCTGCTCGAGCTCGCCGACGACCTCGGAGACGAGGTGCGTCACGTGCGAGAAGCGTTCGGGTTCGAGGTAGCGGGCGAGCCTGACCGTCCCGGACCGGCACACGCGCGAGAGGTCGTTGCGCCCGAGGTCGACCAGCATCACGTGCTCCGCCCGGTCCTTCTCGGAGCTCAGGAGCCGTTCCGCGTCGCCCTCGCCGGGGCGAGTCGTGCCGGCGATCGGATTCAGCGAAGCCCGCCGGCCCTCCGCCTTGACGAGCGTCTCGGGGGAGGAGCCAATCAGATCGAGCCCGTCCAGCTCGAGCAGGAACAGATACGGCGACGGGTTGACGCGTCGGAGCGAGCGGTAGAGCTCGAGCGCCGACGCGGACGTCGGCCGCTCGGCCCGCTGCGAGAGCACGATCTGGAAAGCGTCGCCGGCCCGGATGTGCTCCTTTGCGCGCACCACCGCACGCTCGTACTCGTGCCGCGAGGGCAGGCGGCGGGTCGAGCCCGCAGGCGCGCGGGGCTCGGCTGCCGCCGTGGAGGGCTGCGGGCCTGCGAGCAGGTCGGCCACGACTCCCGGATCGCCGCAGAGCACCTCGGCCATCCCGAGGCCGTGGTCGAAGCGGACGAGCGTGTCGGCGACGACGAAACGGCTCTCCGGCAGGCCGCGCCCGTCGCCGGGCAACGGCACCGTCGGCTCCAGCCGGGCGGCGTGGTCGTAGCCGAGGTGGCCGACGACGGGCAGCCCGCACCGCTCGGCCTCGGCGAACTCGACCAGCCGCGAGCCTGCGCCGATGAACGAGTGACGCCCCAGCCGGCCCTTCTCAACCGACTCGAGCAGGAAGCTCGCGCGACCGGACTCGCGCAGGCGGAGGTACGCCCCGAGGGGGGTGATCAGGTCGGTTGAGACGACGGTCAATGCGTTCATGGCAAACAAAAAGACCCTCCGGCTGGAAGGTCTGCGAGCGGAACGAGGTGCGTCTAGGTCAGGTCAGCCGACGCTCCCGCCCCGCTCGTGGCGCCAGGCCCAGCCCCAGGTCTGCGTGACGGAATTCATCGCCCGCAGGGTAGGTGTCAACCCGCCCGTACGTCAAGGACGCGGGGCGTTGACATCGGCTGGCACACTGAAGTCGAATGAAGGGGTCTTCGGGACTGCTTGCCTCGCCGCGCCGGCGTCGCCGGCTGGCTCGCGTCGCCGTCTTCCTCGGGGTGGCGGGCGCCGTCGCGTTTGGGATCACCCGGCTGACCCTGAACGAGGGCGTGCACGAGAAGGAGGTCTTCCAGAAGGGGAAGCCGGTCGTGACCGGCAACCAGAAGCCCGTACCGCTGGCGAAGGCCGACCGGCGCAAGATCGGAAAGACGCTGGTCGCCTTCGTGCGCGACGGCGTGGCGCAGCGGAACCTGGCCGCCGCCTACGACCTGGTCACGCCGAGCTTCCGGGGCGGCACGACTCGGGCGCAGTGGCAGCGCGGCTTGTCGCCGATCTACACGTATCCGGCGGTGACGCGAGGGGTCGCGGGGAACTGGCGCGTCAACTACTCGTACCGGCGCGACGTCGGCGTCGCCCTGATGCTCTCGTCCACGCGACCGAGGAAGGTGGGCCAGATCATCTTCCACGCGGAGCTGCGCGAGCAGCGCGGGGCCTGGCGCGTCGACACCTTCTCGCCCATGGCGACGTTCACGCCGATCGGCGTCGGGCGGCAACACGAGACAGGCCCGGCCGACTACACCGGCGGCTCGCGGGCCGAGCTCCGTGCCGACAAGGCGGCGCTCAGCCCGCTGTGGATCGTCGCCCCGCTCTCCCTGCTGGCGCTGATCGTGCTCGTCCCTCTCGGGATCGTGCTCACGGGGCGGATGCGCGATCGCCGCGCCGCCCGCGCCCACGAGGCAACCCTGCCGAAAACACTGCCGCCGCTGCCAACCCGCCGCGGCTAGGACGTCTCGGCCGGCTGCTGCTCCAACAGCTCGAGGAACAGCGCCCGGTAGTGGACCATCGCCGTGCGGAGATCCTCGGTCGAGGCCTTGCCGCGCTCGTTCGCCGTCGAGATCCCGTGGGCCGCCCGATAGTTCGAGACCACCTCGGGATGGTCGACCGAGACATCGGCAGCCCGCTGGTCGAAGTCCTCGACCGGGTAGCCGCGCTCGCCCATCACCTTCTGGATCAGCCGGTCGGCGTCGGTGACTGCGGCCGCGGGATCGTCCACGAAGCGCTCCTGCGCATGCCGCCACTCCTCGGCGTACCGGTCGCGCGCCTCCGGCTCGAGCGGCGTGATCTCCAGCTCTTCCCGGCGCTTCTGCCGTTCGCTCAGGTCGGATTCGGCCTCGCGCCGAGTAGGCGCATCCGCCACCGTTCGGTCGTACTCGGGGCCGAACGTCTCCTGTAGCCCCTTGCGGCGTCGCGACGCGTAGGCGCTCCATGCGAGTACGGCGACCACGAGCACCACGCCGATTGCGATCAGAATCCATGCCCAGGTAGGCATCGTCCTCTCCTTTCGTCGTTCGTCCTTTCGTCGTTCGCCGTGACGGGCTACCCGACCGCGGAAACCGACAAACCGGTCGGGCGGTTGGGCGTTGTTACGCTGCTCCGAATGTCTCGATCCGTGATCGTCTCGGCCGTTCGGACGCCTTTCGGGCGCCTCGGCGGCGCGCTGGCAGAGCACGAGGCGACCGAGCTCGGGGCGATCGCAATCAGGGCCGCGCTCGACCGCGCAGGCGTCGAGAACGAGGAGGTCGAGTACGCGGTAATGGGCCAGGTGCTCCAGGGTGGAGCGGGCCAGGCGCCGGCCCGGCAGGCGACGGTGGGAGCAGGCCTGCCGGTCGAGCTGCCCTCGGACACGATCAACAAGGTCTGCGCCTCCTCGATCCGAGCCGTCGAGATCGCGGATCAGATGATCCGCGCGGGCGACGTCCAGGTCGTCGTGGCCGGCGGGATGGAGTCGATGTCGAACGCGCCGTACGTGCTCAAGCGCGCGCGCTTCGGCTACCGGCTCGGCGACGGAACGCTGATCGACCTGATGACCCACGACGGCCTCACCTCGACCTTCGACGAGCGCCACATGGTCGAGCAGGCCTCGTTCGTCTCCCGCGAGCTCGGCATCTCGCGCGAGGATCAGGATCGCTGGGCGCTGCGCTCCCACGAGCGCGCGGTCAAGGCGATCGACGAGGGGCTCTTCGAACCGGAGCTCGTCCCGGTCGGCGAGTTCGCCGTCGACGAGGGGCCGCGCCGTGACACCTCGATCGAGAGGCTGGCGCAGCTGAAGCCGGTCCTCGACCCCGAAGGGACGACCACGGCCGGCAACGCGCCCGGCGTCAACGACGGGGCGGGCGCCCTCGTCGTCACCAGCGAGGAGTTCGCCCGCAAGCAGGGGCTCGAGGTCCTCGCCACGATCCTTTCCCAGGGGTACGTCGCGGACGAGTTCGCCTACCTGGCGCGCACCCCGGCGAAGGCCGGCGCGATCGCGCTCGAGAAGGCGGGCAAGTCGATCGAGGACGTCGAGCGGGTCGAGCTCAACGAGGCGTTTTCGTCAGTGGTTCTGAACTCCACCGAGATGCTGGGCGCCGACCCGGAGCGGGTGAACGTGAACGGCGGCGCGGTCGCGCTCGGGCACCCGATCGGCGCTTCGGGCGCACGGATACTCGCAACGATGATCCACGAGCTGCACCGCAACGGCGGCGGCCTCGGCCTGGCGGCGATCTGCTCCGGCGGTGGCCAGGGCGACGCGCTTCTCATAGAGGTCTGACGGATGGTTCGGCGTCGCAGCGACATGCAGAGCGGAGTTGGACGGACGACCGGGCCGAGCCCGGCCGTCCTCTGGGTCGGCGTCGCGAGCGACGCCTCAGTCGAAGTGTGATCTCGCTCGAGGGTGACCGGGTCTCGCTGCGTCCGCTGCGACCGGAAGAGCTGGAGATGGTCTGGGAGGCGCGGTTGGGCGACGACACCGCCCCCTGGATGTCGACGCCGCAGGCCTACGAGCGCCTGAAGCAGCGCGTCGCCAACTCGGGCCACTTCGTGGACGGCTGGCTCGACCTCGGGATCGAATGCGAGGGGCGCCTGGTCGGCGAGATCGACGCGAGGCAGCCGCCGCGCTCGATGCCGCAGGGCGTCTACGAGCTGGGGATCTCGCTCTTCGAGACGTCCGACCGCGGCCGGGGCCTCGGCACCGACGCGATCCGGCTGCTGACGCGCTACCTGTTCGAGCACCAGGAGGCCGCGCGGGTGCAGGCTTCCACCTGGGTCGAGAACACGGCGATGCGCCGCGTCTTCGAGAAGCTCGGGTTTACGCAAGAAGGCGTTCTCCGCTCGTACATGCCCTCCGAGCGCGGCCGCGACGACTACGTCATCTACGCGATCACCGAGGGCGAGCTCGCGTGAGGTTCGGCCACCTCCTGGTCGTCGGTGCAGGTCAGATGGGCGGCGGGATCGCCCAGGTGATGGCGGCCTCCGGCCGCCGCGTGTCGCTCCACGACGCCGCGCCGAGCGCGGTCGAGCATGGGCTGGAAACGATGCGCAAGAGCCTCACGAGGCTCGCCGAGAAAGGTGGGGCGGACCCGGACGAGGTGCTGGCGCGCGTCGAGCCGGTTGACGACCTCGTTCCGGCCGACCTGATGGTCGAGGCGGTCGTCGAGGACGCGGCGGTGAAGGAGGACGTCTTTCGGCGTGCCGACGAGGTGCTCCCGCAGGAAGCGGTGCTCGCGTCGAACACCTCCTCGATCCCGATCAGCACGCTCGCAGCGGCGACCTCGCGTCCCGACCGGGTGATCGGAATGCACTTCTTCAACCCGGTGCCGGTGCTCCAGCTGGTGGAGGTCGTCCGTGGCCGCGAGACCTCGGACGAGACCGCGGAGGCGATCACCGACCTCGCGCGGGAGCTGGGGAAGACGCCGGCCGTCGCGAACGACTTCCCAGGGTTCGTCTCGAACCGGATCCTGATGCCCTACATCAACGAGGCGGTCTGGGCGCTCCACGAGGGCGTGGCCGAGCCGGAGGCGATCGACACGATCGCGAAACTGGGCTTCAACCACCCGATGGGCCCCCTCGCGCTGGCCGACCTGATCGGCCTCGACACCTGTGTGGCAATCATGGAAGTGCTGCGCGACGGGCTCGGGGACACACGCTACGAGCCTTGCCCTTTGCTCAGAAATCTCGTAGATGCAGGGAAACTGGGCCGCAAGTCTGGCGCAGGTTTCTACATCTACTAGCTCAAGACCTCTCGGCTTCCGGCCGACATAGATAGAAGAAGCTACGAAGGAGGACGGCCGCCCTGCGCCTCTTGCTCGTGGATGACGACGACGGACTTCGTGCACTTCTGCGCACGACGTTCGAAGCCGTGGACGTCGAGGTCGACGAGGCCTCGAGTGCAGCGACGGCCCGGGAGCGCATCGGGGCCGCCCGTCCGGACGCGATCGTGCTCGATGTCAGCATGCCCGGCCTGGACGGGGCCGCCTTCTGCGCGCAGCTGAAGACGTCGCGCGCGACCCGTGACATCCCGGTCGTGCTCCTGACGGGTTCGGAGATGGCGGACGAGGCGACGGCGGCCGAAGTTGGCGCGGACGCGTTCATGCTCAAGCCGTTCAGCCCGCTGGAGCTGCTCGCGATCGTCGAGCGGGTTGCCGGCGGGCTCCACGCGACGCCCTTCCGCGCGAGCGGCAAGCGGCAGACCGACGAGCAGCTGCTGCTGTACGCCCGCGACCTGCGCCACCTGCTCGAGGTCGAGCGCGGGCAGAGACGCCTGCTCCAGGATGCCTACCACGAGACCGTGACCGCTCTCGCAAGCGCGCTCGAGTCGAAGGACACCGGAACGGGCGAGCACTCGCAGCGCGTCCACCGCTACGCAGTCGAGCTCGCGCAGGAGGTGGCGCCGGAGCTCGTCGAGGACGAGAGCGTCGAGTACGGATTCATGCTCCACGACGTTGGCAAGATCGGGATTCCCGACTACATCCTCCAGAAGCCGGGACCGCTCACGAGCACCGAGCGCCGGCTGATGCAGACTCACACCGTGCTCGGCGAGCAGCTCCTGCGCGGCGTCACCTTCCTGCAGGAGAGGGGGCTCGAGATCGTCCGCTCCCACCACGAGCGCTGGGACGGCCGGGGCTATCCCGACCGACGCGCCGGCGACGAGATCCCGGTCGCGGCGCGGATCTTTGCGGTCGCCGACGCGCTCGACGCGATGACGAGCGACCGCCCGTACCGCCCTGCGCTGACGTGGGCGGCGGCGACGCGCGAGATCGAGGCTGAGTCGGGCGCGCAGTTCGACCCGGAGGTCGTAGAAGCGTTCCGCGGACGGGACCGCGGTCTACGTGTGATCCGCCGGATGCTGACGGCCGGGCAGCCTCTGCCGACCGCCCTCTCCGTGAACTAGGGGGGCTCCGAGACCTCCTAGATCGCGGGCCCGCCCTCGGACGACCCGGTCTGGTGCCAGAGGACGATCTTGCCCTTGACCACCTTGAAGACCGCGGTGGCGCGCTCGCCCGGACCGTCGCACCGGCTGTGACGGCGGTCGCCGAGCTCGAAGGTCGCGGTCGCGGTCTGGCCCTCGCTCTCGATCGAGACGATGCGTCCGGCGCAGGGAAGCCCGGCGTTCCAGTGGACGGCTTCGGTGTGCGTGCGCAGCGTCAGAACCTGCCCCGGCTGAACGACCTCGGCGCCGGGGGCGAAGAGGTCGGCGGCCCGTTCGTTGTCGTCGGTGTTCAGCGCCTGGCTCCAGGCGCGGACGACGCTCTCGGTCGAAGGCGGGCTCGATCCGCAGGCGGGGAGCAGAACCATCGCAGCGGCCAGGCACACCAGCGAGGGCTTCATACGAGCGCCTCCCGGACGAGCCCCTGGAAGTGCGCGACGTGCAGCTCGCGGTCGCGGACGACGATCACGGGCACGTCGCTCACCCGGCACGTGAAGAAGTCGCCCGGAGACGAGACATGCTCGGCCGGGCCGGCGTACTGCCAGGCACGGCGGAAGATCCGCTCCTGCTCTCGCCGCAGCAGCTCGGGCTCGGAGTACCAGCTCCACGGCAGCGTCTCCTGCGCGGTTCGGGAGGGCAAACCGGGCACGACGATACAGGCTCGACTAGTGCAAAACGGTCAGCTTCGGCCGTACCGCCGCAGCACGTCGATCGACGGATACTCCTCGCCGAGGTGCCTCGAGGGGTCGACCACCTCGATGTGGCGCTCGACCTCGGTGCTGTGTTCGCTCTCCGGGTAGAAGGCCTCCCGCGAGCGTCGCCGTGTGACCCAGGCCCAGGGGCGTCTCGTCCACGATGACATAGGTCAAAGGGTACTCCGCGAACGGGCCGTATACTCGCCGCCCGATGGAGTTCTCGCTCAGCGACGACCAGCGGGAGATCCAGTCGCTGGCGCGGGAGTTCGCGCGGGCGGAGATCGAGCCGAGCGCGGCGAACTGGGACCGGGAGCACGGCTTCCCGCCTGAGCTGATCGGCAAGCTCGCCGAGCTCGGACTGATGGGCGTCTGCATCCCGGAGGAGTACGGCGGCGCAGGGGCGGATTTCCTCTCGTACATCCTCGTCCTGGAGGAGCTCTCGAAGGCGGACGCAGGCGTGGGCGTGACGGTCGCCGTGCACACGAGCGCGGTCACGTTGCCGATCCTCACCTTCGGCACCGATGAGCAACGCAGCCGCTTCGCGCCGCCCCTCGCGCGCGGGGAGAGCGTCGGAGCATTCGCCCTGACCGAGCCGGAGGCGGGCTCCGATGCGGGCTCGCTCAGGACTGCCGCCGTTTCCTCGGGCGACGGCTGGTCGATCTCCGGCACGAAGCAGTGGATCACGAACGGCAGCTTCGCGGGCACCGTCTTGCTCTTCGCGCGAACCGATCCCGAGACCCCTGGCGCGAAAGGCGTCTCCGCGTTCATCCTCGACGGAGACCACGTGCGCGTGACGCGCGAGGAGGAGAAGCTCGGTCTCAACTCCTCTTCGACCTCCGACCTCTCGATCGAGGGAGCGGAGGTCGGTCGAGACCGCCTCCTGCACGAAGAGGGCAAAGGTTTCGCGGTGGCGATGGCAACCCTCGACGGTGGGCGCATCGGGATCGCGGCACAGGCGCTCGGCATCGCCCAGGCGGCCTACGACGTGGCCCGCGCTTACGCCCTCGAGCGCCGCCAGTTCGGACAGCGGATCTCGGACTTCCAGGCGATCCAGTGGAAGCTGGCTGACATGGCGACCGAGCTCGACGCGGCCCGCCTCCTCGTCTACCGCGCCGCCTGGCTGAAGCAAGAGGGCCGACCCCATACGGAGGAGGGCGCCAAGGCGAAGCTGTTCGCCTCCGAGATGGCCCGGCGGCAGACGGCCGAGGCGATCCAGGTGCTCGGCGGCTACGGCTACACCAAGGAGTTTCCGGTCGAGCGCTACTACCGCGACGCGAAGATCACCGAGATCTACGAGGGCACGAGCGAGATCCAGCGGCTCGTGATCGCCCGCTCGATCCTCGGCCTCCGCGAGCGCGAGCTGGCCCGGGAAGACCGGTGAGCCCGCGGCGGCGAGACGAGCCCGTACGTCTCACCAAGATCTACACGCGTGGGGGAGACCGCGGCGAGACCAGCCTCGGGGACGGCTCGCGGGTCTCGAAGCTGGATCCGCGCGTGGCCGCGTACGGCGCCGTCGACGAGCTGAACTCGCAGCTCGGGCTCGTGCTCGCGCTCGAGGATCTCGACGATGAGCTGGGGGGGCCGCTCCGCCGGATCCAGAACGACCTCTTCGATGTCGGCGCCGACCTCTCGGTTCCCCTCGCCGGAGGCGACGATCGACTACGCGTCTCGCAGGATCAGATCGCCGAGCTCGAAGGCCTGTGCGACCGCTTCAACGAGCAACTGCCGGACCTGAGGAGCTTCGTGCTCCCAGGCGGGACGGAAGCCGCCGCGAGGCTGCATG
Organism: Gaiellaceae bacterium; assembly: GCA_036265535.1. GTDB lineage: Bacteria > Actinomycetota > Thermoleophilia > Gaiellales > Gaiellaceae > AC-32. The sequence continues at coordinate 18,552 of DATAOV010000079.1, forward strand.
TCGCCCGGGCGGTCTGTCGCCGGGCGGAGCTCGTGGCGCACGAGACCGCGGCCGCGACGCCGATCGACCCGCTCGTGCCGGTCTACCTGAACCGGCTCTCGGACCTACTCTTCATCCTGGCGCGCGCCGCGAACGCGGGCCGGGACGAGCAGCTCTGGAAGCCGGGCGGGCCGGAGGCCGGCTAGGCCGATCCGGCGTCTGCGTCGACCGGAACAACCCTCCCGGTCAACACCAGGGCTCGGGCCGTCTCGCTCGCCGGCGCAAAGACTTCCACCTGGTAGTCCGCATCCGGGTAACCGAAGTAGACGCTAGTCGGCTTCCTCCAATCGAAGACGGCGAGGCCGTGGTGAGTGAGGCGCATCGAGATAGTCCCCTGCCCAGTCCTCGCCTGCTTCAGCGCGGCGAAGGACTGCGGCCCGGCATAGGTGCCGACCGTCAAGAAGTCGGGCCGTGGGTCACCGGGCTCGACTCCCCTGGGGAGGTACCGAACGAAGATCTTGCCCCCGCTGGCGCGCGTCAACTCGAGGGAAGAGCCCGCCTTCGGGCCGGCCCAGTAGAGCGGCCGGCCGAGCGTGTTGGCGAACTCTTCCAGTTGCGCCCGAGATACGAGCTTCGGGCCGGCGTTCACCGCCGGGAGGGCGGCCGTGCCACCCTCGCTTCGCATGACGAGCCAGGCCACCGCGACCGCGACCGCAGCCAGAGCGACGGCGAGCGCGGCGACTCGAAGGTGCCCCTGTCGGGCGCGCCGGGAGTGGAGGGTGGTGTCCGCCAGGTGCTCGGTCACGATCGCTACGGGGTGTTGAGGGCGCCCCACGAGCCGGCCTTGACCGTGACGGTGTTGCCGTTGATCTCGGAGCGGAAGCGCGGAGTGAGCGTGCCGCTGGTGGCTCCGGTCGAGATCACGCCGTAGATCCGGGCGACGTAGGTCGTGCCGGTCGCCTGGACAGCCGTGCCGAGGACGGTGTCGTCGTAGGCGGTGCCCCAGCCGGAGAACATCGCGGCGGTGCCGTCTGCGGCGATCGGAATGGTCGCCGTGTAGCTGACGAAGTTCGGCGATGCCGGCCCGGTGAGGGCGAGGCCAATTCCCGTGGCAGCCGCGCTGGACTGGAAGAGGATGAAGTAGTCGAAGGAGTAGGTCGTGTTCGCGGCTACCGCGAGACCGAGGCCCGTCGCGGAGCCGAGAGACGTCAGGGTGGTCGTGTCGTCGGCGTTCGTCTTGCGAACCGTGGTCGGCCCCGGGCCCTGCGCGCCCGTCGTCCCCTTGGCGCCGGTTGCTCCCTTCGACCCCGTCGCGCCCTTGGCGCCTGTGACGCCCTTGGCACCCTGGGAGCCCGTCGCGCCCTTGGCGCCGGCGGGTCCTTGCGAGCCGGTAGCGCCCTTCGCACCCGTGGCGCCGACCGGGCCCTGCGCTCCGGCGGGACCCTGCGCGCCTGCAGGTCCCTGGCTGCCCGTGGCTCCCTTGACACCGGTGGTTCCCTGCGAACCGGTGGCGCCCATGGACCCCGTCGCGCCCTTCTGGCCGGTCGCGCCCTGGGCTCCCGTCGGGCCCTGCGGGCCGACCGGTCCCTGAGCACCCGCCGGGCCCTGGGCACCTGCAGTGCCCTGCGCGCCGGTGGCGCCCTGAGAGCCGGTCGCACCCTTCGCGCCTTGAGAGCCTGTGGCGCCCTTTGCGCCGGTTGCACCCTTGACGCCCTGCGCGCCGGTCGGGCCATTGGCACCCGTCGATCCCTTGGCACCCGTTGCTCCCTGAGCGCCTACCGAGCCTTGTGCGCCGGTGGCGCCCTTGGCGCCCTGAGCTCCGGTCGTGCCCTTCGCGCCGCTCGCTCCCTGTGCGCCCTGGGCTCCCGTCGGGCCCTGCGGGCCGACCGGTCCCTGAGCGCCGGCCGGGCCCTGGGCACCCGCAGCGCCCTGTGCGCCGGTAGCGCCCTTGGCGCCGGTCGCCCCCTGGGCGCCTGCCGAGCCTTGCGCGCCCGTTGCGCCCTGCGAGCCCGTCGCACCCTTCGCGCCCTGCGATCCTGTGGCGCCCTTTGTGCCGGTTGCGCCCTTGGCGCCGGTGACGCCCTGCGATCCGGCCGCTCCCTGAGCGCCCGTCGAGCCCACGGGACCTTGTGCACCGGTCGCGCCCTTGGCTCCCTGAGATCCCGTCGCGCCCTTCGCCCCCTGTGCGCCCTGAGCTCCGGTTGGTCCCTGCGGGCCGGCCGGCCCCTGAGCACCCGCTGGACCCTGCGCGCCTGCAGCGCCCTGAGCGCCCGTCGCTCCTTGGGCGCCCGCAGTGCCTTGAGAACCGGTCGTTCCCTTGGCTCCCTGAGCCCCCGTCGCGCCCTTGGCGCCCTGTGATCCTGCCGCTCCCTGTGCGCCGGTTGCTCCCTTCGGGCCGGCAGCTCCCTGCGCGCCGGTGGTTCCCTGCGGTCCTGCCGGCCCGGTCGGCCCCTGCGGCCCTGCCGGGCCTTGGGCTCCGGGGATGCCCTGGCTACCGGTCGCGCCCTTTGCACCCTGGGCTCCGGCTGAACCCTGCGGACCGGCGGGGCCGGTCGGGCCCTGAGGTCCGGTGTCGCCGCGTGCAGCCGCCGTCCCCGGCATGCCCTGGGCTCCGGTGGCGCCCTGTCGGCCGGCCTGGCCAGTGGGTCCCATGAGACCGGTCGAGCCGCGTGAGCCTGAGAATCCGTTCGCCCCGGCCGGACCCGCCGGCCCGGTAGCGCCGCGCGGCCCCCGCCGGCCCGCCGAGTACTCGCTCCGGTTGCGAGCTCCGTCGTTCGCCGGCGCCGCCTTGCTCGTCGACTTGACGGTGTAGTGAGCAGATGTGTGAGATCTAAGAGAGCTCTTCGCCGAGAAGCCGGGCCGGCCGGCCGCGCCGTTGGCCCCCGCGTGTCCGGCGGCGCCTTTTGCTTCCGGCGTCTTGAGCACGACCGACGAGAAGGGCGCCGAGGCGGAGCGCCCATGCCGGTCGTTGCCGGACAGCGTCCCCGGAACGAGTGTCGCCGCCGCAGCCGCGGTAGCCGCGAGCGCCGCCACGAAGAGCAGGCGTGGGCCGAGTGCTTTGAGCTGCGCCGCGAATCGCCGCAGGAGAGAATGCAATGCCGCCACGATGGCGGTGTCGGCGGCCAGGGCTGGAATTGGGGAGGGTTGCGGTATGAAAAGCGTATGAGCACGCCGAAGATCCCTGGAGTGGGGGACGCGCCATGACCTCGATCCTCGTCGTCGACGACGACGACGACATCCGCGCTCTCGTCGGCGAGTTGCTCGAGCGTGCGGGACACGGGGTGATTGCCGCACCGGACGGCGAATCCGCGCTCAAGCTCTTCTACTCGCAGCAACCGGATCTCGTGGTGCTCGACGTCTCGATGCCGGGCCTCGACGGCTGGGAGGTGCTGAACCGGATCCGGGAGCTAAGCGACGTGCCCGTATTGATGCTCACCGCGCGCGCGGAGGAGCTCGAGAAGGTGCGCGGCCTGCGCGCGGGCGCGGACGACTACGTGACGAAGCCCTTCGGTCGGCAGGAGTTTCTGGCGCGCGTGGACGCAGGCCTGCGCCGCCCCCGGAGCGCGCCGCAGGCGCAGGAGACCTACGCCGACGACTTCCTGGCGGTCGACTTCGCCCAGCGCAAGGTCACCGCAGGCGGGGTCGAGCTGGCGCTGACGCCGCTCGAGTTCCGCCTGCTCGGGGCGTTCGTCCGGAACCGGAACCAGGTGCTCTCCCACGACCAGCTGCTCGAGCTCGCCTGGGGCGACGCCCGCTCGGCCGACCGTGACCAGGTGAAGCTCTACGTTGGCTACCTCCGCCGCAAGCTCGGAACCGGGCCTGGAGACGAGTCGCCGATCGAAACCGTCCGCGGCTTCGGCTACCGCTACCGGCCGCTCGCCTCGGCCTGAGTCGTCGGCTCAGGCCGCGAGCTCGCGCGCGGGCAGATCGAGGCTCCGCTCCGAGGTGAGCGGAAGCTCGACCCGGACGATCGTGCCAACGTTCTCGGTGCTCTCCAATTCGATCCGGCCGCCGTGGTGCTCCACGATCGCCTTCGTGATCGTGAGCCCGAGACCGCTGCCGGGGATCGCGTTCTTGGTGGCGCTCGAGCTGCGGAAGAAGCGCTCGAACAGACGGGGCTGCTCGTCTGCGGGAATCCCGAGGCCGGTGTCCTCGACCTCGAGCGCCGCGAGTCCGTCCGCCGCCGTCAGCCTCACCTCGACCCGCCCACCGCCGGGCGTGAACTTGAGCGCGTTCGAGACGAGGTTGTCGAGCACCTGAACCAGCCGGGTGCGGTCGCCTTGCAGCTCCGGCAGCTCATCGGTGGTGCAGGCCAGGGCGACGCCTCGGGCACTGGCCACAGGAGACCAGGTCTCGACGCACTCCTCGACGATTGTCTCGAGGTCGACGACGCCCACCTCGATCGCGAGCTTCCCGGCCTCGATCTGGGCGAGGAAGAGCAAGTCGCTGACCAGACTGAGCAGCCGCTCGGAGTTGCGGTCGACGATCACTAGGAACCGGCGCTGCTCCTCGGTGAGCTCGCTGCCCTCGTCGAGCAGCAGCTCGAGGTACCCACGGATCGAGGTGAGGGGCGTGCGCAGCTCGTGGGAGACGAGCGAGACGAACTCGTCCTTGAGCCGGTCGAGCTCCCGCAGCCGTTGGTTCTGCTCGGACAGCAGCCGCTGTGCGGCCTCGGCGTCGGCGCGCGCGGCACGCTCGCTCTCGAGCAGCCTCCCGCGCTCCTCGGCGTGCTCGCGAAGCCGGCGGTTGCGGGCCTCAAGCTGGCGCGTGATCCGGCGCAGGATCGGGAACAGCGACACGTAGAGCGCCAGCAGAGCGGCGACGAGGATCAGTGCGAGCCGGGTGCGGGCATCGCCGATGCCGACGTCGACCGCTCGGTAGTCCTGGTCGAGCTCGAGCGCGCCGAGCGGCGCCGCCGAGGGGGCCAGCTTGACGGGGATCAGCGCCTGGAGCACTTTCACGTCCTGCTCGCCGCGCCAGGTGGTCGTTCGCGTCACGCGCCGCTCGAGCCCGCCTGAGAGGACCTCGCGCAGCGCCTGCGGGTAGGTCACCCGTGTCCCGATCAGCTGATGGCGTGCCGCATACGTGATCCGGCCGTCACGGTTGACGAGACGAGCCCCGACGACGCCGGGGATCAGGATGCTGTTGCGGAAGAACGTGTCGAGCGTTTGGCGGCGCCGGGCCGACACGGGTGCGACGAAGTCGGACGCCCGCAGGTGGCTGCGGAGGTTCTCCTCCGCGACGACGCGCGCTTGCGTCTCGACGGTCCGCGTCGCACGATCCGCCACTTCGCGGTTGACGATCCAAAGGGTCGCGAGGCCGGCCAGGAGCAAGACGACGCCGGTGTAGATCGCGAAGCGCAGCACGATCCGCGGGCGCGGATCGAGATCGTCCGCCGGGCCCGGATCGCGCGCGGGATTGTGGGTCGTCGAAACCACCTTGCTCGCCACGAACTCCATCGGCAGCGGCTCGTGCGGGGATAGCGATTTTTCAGGCTTGTAAATCGCATCCCCGTCGGAAATCCCCCGAACGGGGGAGTGAGAACGTCCCACTGAGGGATCAAACGGGCACAATCCAGCTGTGACCGAGATCGAAGACCGGCGCGAGCTGGGCGGCAACGGGGAGTGGCGCCGGGAGCTCTACGAGGCGTCTCCGGAACGGGAGGGCGAGCTCTTCAGCACGATCTCCGGCCTGGAGAACGAGCCCCTCTACACGGCCGAGGACGTCCAGATCGATCCCGACCGCGACCTCGGCTACCCAGGAACGTTCCCGTTCACCCGCGGGGTCTATCCCTCGATGTACCGCGGCAAGCTGTGGACGATGCGGCAGTTCGCAGGCTTCGGCGGCGCCGAGGAGACGAACGAGCGCTTTCGCTACCTGCTCGATCACGGTCAGACGGGCCTTTCGACGGCCTTCGACATGCCGACGCTGATGGGCTACGACTCCGACCATCCCCGCTCGCTCGGCGAGGTCGGCCGGGAGGGGGTGGCGATCGACTCGCTCGCCGACACGGAGACGCTCTTCGCAGGCATCCCGCTCGGCGAGGTCTCGACCTCGATGACGATCAATGGGCCGGCCGCGATGCTGCTGGCCTTCTACATCTGCGTTGCCGAGCAGCAGGGCGTCCCGCGCGCCGAGCTGCGGGGGACGATCCAGACCGACATCCTCAAGGAGTACATCGCGCAGAAGGAATGGATCTTCCCGCCCGAGCCTTCGATGCGCCTCGTGACGGACATGGTCGAGTTCTGCGCGCGGGAGCTGCCGCGCTGGCACCCGATCTCGATCTCTGGCTACCACATTCGCGAGGCCGGCTCGAACGCGGTCCAGGAGCTCGCCTTCACCCTCGCCAACGGATTCGCCTACGTCGAGGCGGCGATCGAACGTGGGCTCGAGGTGGACGAGTTCGCCGCGCGCCTCTCCTTCTTCTTCAACGCCCACCTGGACTTCTTCGAGGAGATCGCGAAGTATCGGGCGGCGCGGCGCATCTGGGCACGCGAGCTCCGAGACCGCTACGGCGCCAAGAACCCGCGCTCCTGGCTGATGCGCTTCCACACGCAGACTGCAGGCGTCTCGCTGACCGCGCAGCAGCCCGAGGTGAACATCGTCAGGACCGCGCTCGAGGCACTGGCGGCGGTGCTCGGCGGCACCCAGTCGCTGCACACGAACTCGTTCGACGAGGCGCTCGCGCTCCCGACGGAGAACGCCGTGAGGCTCGCCCTGCGCACCCAGCAGGTGATCGCCCACGAGACCGGCGTCGTGAACACGATCGACCCGCTCGGCGGCTCCTACTACCTCGAGGACCTGACCAATCGGCTCGAGGCCGAGGCCTACGACTACTTCGACCGGATCGAAAAGCTCGGCGGTGTGATCCAGGCGATCAAGGAGAACTTTCAGCAGCGCGAGATCGCCGAGGCCTCCTTCCGCTACCAGGCCGAGGTCGAGGCGAAGCAGCGAATCGTCGTGGGGGTCAACCGCTACCGCCTCGAGGACGAGCCCGAGCTCGAGCTCCTGCGCATCGACCCGGCCCTCGAGCAGAAGCAGATCGAACGGGTCCAGGCGCTGCGCGCGCGCCGCGAGAGCGCGAAGGTCGAGGCCGCGCTTGCGCGCCTCAAGGAAGGGGCCGCCCGCGAGGACGCCAACCTGATGCCGCTGCTCGTGGACGCGGCCCGCGACTACGTCACGATGGGCGAGATGTGCGACGCCCTGCGCGAGGTCTGGGGCATCTGGCGCGAGACCCCGGTCTTCTAACCGACTGCTGCGTTTCGTCGTCTACCATCTCGATGGCCGTGAACGTCGTCCAGTCCGCTCTGTCCTCGCGCCGCTTCAACAAGCTGCTGCCGTGGTTCGCTGGGGGGTTGCTGGCGATCGGCGTGATCGTGTTCATGGTCGCCTACTTCGGGAACTCGGCGGACACCAAGGAGACCTTCAGCAACCGGCCGGCCAGCCGTCCGCAGGTCACGAAGCAGATCCCGCTCGAGCAAGGGGCGCGTGTCGCAGTCGGGAGGTTCATCCTGACCGCGGTGGCGCGACAGAACCTCGACGAGGCCTGGAACCTGAGCACGCCCAGCATCAGGGGCGGCCTGACGCACAAGCAGTGGATGACGGGCAACATCCCGGTCGTCCCGCTCGGCGTGCCGATCGACAAGGCCGCGATCACGAGGATCATCTCCTCGACCAAGAACGAGGCGCAGATCAACGTGGTCGTCCTGCCGAAGCCGAACAAGGTCGGCGTCCAGGCCACGCTCTACGTGGTCATCGTCAAGAAAGTCGGCCCACGCTGGCTCGTCGACTACGCCGTGCCGCAGGCCTCGCCCGGCGCTCCTGCCCCGTCGTAGCCGCCTCTAGCGCAGGCCCGACTGCGTATCTATGCTGGTGCAGGTGAGGCGCTTGCTCTCCTCACCGCGGCGTAGGCGCCGAGCCTTCTGGGGGCTGCTGGTTCTCGTCGCCGCCGGCAGCGCGGCCACGATCGGCTTTCTCTGGCCGAACACCGGGCAGGAGGAGTCGCCTTTCCGTCCCGGCAAGCCGCAGGTGACCCACGAGGAGCCGCCGGCCACGCCGCTGTCGAAGAGCGACCTGGCGAGCTCCGAGCAGATCCTCGACGAGTTCGTGGCGACCGCCGTGCTGCGGCGTCACCTCGACAAGTCGTTCGACCTCGTCACCGCGCAGCTTCGAGGCGGAATGAACCGCCACGAATGGCTCAGCGGGAACATCCCGGTGATCCCGTTTCCGGCCAAGGACTTCGCGTTCGCCAAGTCGAAGCTGCGCTACTCGCACGCCAACTTCGCCCGCTACGACGTACTCATCTGGGCAAAGCCACACGCGACCACCGGCACGACGACCTTCTCGATGGAGATGCGCGCGGTCGGCGTCGGCAAGCAGCGCCATTGGCTGGTGGACTACTTCGAGCCACTCGGCGGCGGGCTCTCGCAGCCGGCCACTCCGAACCCGAATCCGCTCCAGGCGAGCGGACCGGAGCCGAGCGCGACCAAAGCTGCGCTCGGGATCGAGTGGGTGCTCGTGCCGCTGAGCATCCTCGGCCTCGTCGTCCTCATCCCGACGGGACTCGCGATCCGGGGCTGGCGACGTAACCGCCGCGCCGATCGCGACTACGCGCGGACCTTGCCGCCGCTCCCGCCGCGCTCCTAGACGTCGATCTCGAGCCCGTCGCGCGCGAGCTCGAAGCCGTTCTCGAGCGGGCGTTCGAGCGGGCGGTGCGTCAGCAGTAGGCGCTTCGCCCCGGCCGCCTCGGACGCCTCCAGCGCCTCGATCGCGCTGAGGTGCCCGCGCGTCCCGCCTTCGGGGTTCGGCTGCAGAAGGGTCGCCTCGCAGACGAACAAGTCGGCGTTGCGGGCGATGTCTCGCAGGCTCTCGCTCGGGCCGGAGTCGCCGGAGTAGCCGACGACGGTGCCGTTCGCCGAGGCCCGAAATCCGAACGCGACCAGGTCGTAGTGCAGGACGCGGTGCGGCGTCACCTCGAAGCCCGCCGCCTCGAAGCTCTTGCCTTCTTCGTACTCGTGCACGTCGAAAGCGCGCTCGAACATCTCCGGCCGCCCGAGGCGCTCGCCGATCGAGCAGAGCAGCTCGCGCCCCTCGGGGGGCACCCAGAGCTCGGGCGGGTCGATCCCCTCGCCGGGGCCCAGCGTCGAGCCCCAGACCCATGGGACCAGGTCGCCCCAGTGGTCGAGGTGCCAGTGCGTGATCGCGATGGCGTCGAGGCGCGGCCAGGTCTCGCGCTCGCGCAGCTTGGCCAGCACTCCGGGACCGCAGTCGAGGAGCAATCGTCCGGGCCCTTCAAGGAGGTAGCCGGACTGCGCTCCGCCCGGGTTCGGCCAGGCCGGGGAGCAGCCGACGACGGTCAGTTTGAGGCTCATATACTCAGGCTCATGGCGCGCAAGATTCGTGTCGTCATTGCGAAGCCCGGACTTGACGGCCACGACCGGGGCGCCAAGATCATCGCACGCGCACTCCGTGACGCGGGAATGGAAGTTATCTACACCGGATTGCACCAGACTCCGGAGCAGATCGTCGAGACGGCGATCCAGGAAGACGCGGACGCGGTCGGGATCTCGATCCTCTCCGGCGCGCACATGACGCTCGTCCCCCGGATCCTCGACGGGCTGAAGGAGAACGGGGCGGAGGATGTGCTCGTCGTCCTCGGGGGGACGATCCCGACAGAGGACGCGGACGAGCTCCAGCGCCAAGGCGTCGCGGCGGTCTTCACCCCCGGGGCGCCGACGGCGGAGATCGTCGACTTCCTGAAGGGCAAGGTCCCCGCCTGAGCATCTCGGTCGCGCAGGACGGCGGGATCGCGACCGTCACCGTCGACCGGCCCGACGCGATGAACGCCCTCGACCGGCCGACGCTCGGCGAGCTGCACGACCGGCTGCGGGAGCTGGCCCACGATGACGACGCGCGCGTGGTCGTCCTTACGGGCGCGGGTGAGAGAGCCTTCGTCGCCGGCGCCGACATCAAGTACATGAGCTCGCTCACGGTGCTCGAGGCGCGCGAGTGGGGAGGCCTCGGCCACTCCTGCGCACTTCTGCTCGAGACGATGCGGAAGCCGACGATCGCCGCGATCAACGGCTTCGCGCTCGGCGGCGGTTGCGAGCTCGCGCTTGCCTGCGATCTTCGCTACGCGGCGACCACTGCCAAGCTCGGCCAGCCTGAGATCAACCTCGGGATCATTCCGGGCTGGGGCGGCACTCAGCGGCTCGCCCGCGTCTGTGGGCTCGGCGTCGCCAAGGAGCTCATCCTGACCGGCCGCCTCGTCGACGCGGAGGAGGCGCTGCGCATCGGTCTCGTCAACGGCCTGCACGACCCGGTGCTGGAGCGGGCGCGCGAGGTCGCCGAACTCCTCGCGTCGAAGAGCGCGCTCGCGCTCGCATACGCCAAGGAGGCAGCGAACCTCGCCCTCCAAGGGGCGCACGACGCAAGCCTCACGCAGGAGGCCTCCTTCTTCGCGATGCTCTTCTCGAGTGAGGACGCCCGAGAGGGAATGACCGCTTTTGCGGAGAAGCGCGACCCGGTCTTCAAGGGCCGCTAAATCCCGACGAGCGAGACGAGGGCCGCGCTGAGGGCGAGGTCGTCCCCGCGCTGAGCCTTGAGCGTCGTCGGCGCGGGCGTGGTCCAGAGGACCACCTTCTGTCCTACCTTCGCATCCGCCAGGGTGGTCGCGGTGCCGGGCCCGCCGGGCTTGACGACGCTCTGCACGGTCGCGGTGTCGGGCACGAGCACGAGCAGCCGCCGGCGCAGATTCGACTGGCGCTGACGCATCGGCCACGCACCGACCGTGCTCGCGCGGACCTGCAGTTCGTCGCCGGAGACGGATGACACCGTGCCGCGAAGCTCGAGCGTGAACGGCGTCCCGCGCGGCGCCGAGAAGAGGAGATGCTGCCCGCGCTGCAGCCACGGATATGGGTCGATCGCCTTCTTCCCGCCCGGGTGCAGCTCGAAGTGCAGGTGCGCGTGCATCCCGTTCGCGTCGCCGGAATCGCCGACGTAGCCGACCGGCTGCCCGGCAAAGACCTTCGACCCGTCCTTCAGCCCCTTCGCGTACGCAGTCCCGGGCACGCACTTGCCACGGTTGTCGTTCTTGGCCGTGAGGTCGTTGTTGAGGTGGATGTAGTAGTAGGTCGTCCCGCTCGCGCCGTGCAGGTAGAGCATGCAGCCGGCGCTGCCGCTCGTAGTCGAGAACTCGACCTTGCCCGCCTCGGCGGCCAGCGCGAGGTTCCGCTTCGGCGCCAGGATGTCGATGCCCTGGTGAATGCCGCCGGGCCGTGCGTCGCCGAAGTCGTCCGTGTAGGTCGCCGGGCCGAGCACCGGGAAGATGATTTTCGCCGGTGGCGTCGCACCCGCGCCGGCAGCGAGGGTCAGGAGGGCGAGGACGAGAAGTAGGGTTCCTCGGGCTGTCGTCCGGCGGCTGGTCACGGGCCCCGAAGCGCTAGACCCTAGCAGAGCCCTTGTACGCCCTCGGTAAAGTCCGCGCGGCATGAAGATCGCCGTCTGCGCCAAGTATGTCCCCGAAGCGACCGCCCAGCGGCGCCTCGACCCTCAGACGATGCGGCTCGACCGCTCGGGAGAGGGGGCGCTGAACCAGTTCGACGTGCACGCGGTCGAGGAGGCGCTCAAGCTGAAGGAAGCCGGGCCAGAGGCAGAAGCCGTGGAGGTCGTGATCGTCTCGCTCGGCCCGGAGCGCGCGCTCGAGGCGATGCGAAAAGCTCTCGCCATGGGCGCCGACCGGGTAGTCCTCGTCAGCGACGAGGGGGCCGCCGGCTCCGACCTCGTCGCCACGAGCCGCGCCCTGGCCGCGGCTCTCGAACGCGAAGGGGCCGACCTCGTGCTCTTCGGTCAGCAGGCAAACGACTCCGACGGCGCCGTGCTCTGGGCCGCGGTCGCGGACCGGCTGCAGCGGCCGCTGATCTCGCAGGTCGCGGAGCTCGCGCACGAGAACGGCAAGGTGCGCGGCAAGCGGCAGACCGAGTTCGGCTACGACGTGATCGAGGCTCCGCTTCCCGCCGTCGTCGCCGTCTCGGATGCGATCAACGAGCCGCGCTACCCCTCCCTCAAGGGAATCATGGGCGCCAAGAAGAAGCCGCAGGAGACGGTCTCGCTTGGCGACCTCGGCGTGAGCGCCGACGAGGTCGGCGAGGCGGGTTCGCGGACCGAGGTCTATGCGCTCGGCGAACCGCCCGCCCGGGGCGACACGGTCAAGATCGAGGACGACGGCTCGGGTGCGGAGAAGATCCTCGAGTTCCTCCAGGAGAAGAAGGCGATTTGAACTTGTTCACGTTCCCGGGGCGACAGTGGCGGTGCGATGCCGGAGGGAACAGTGCTACGAGGCACGGGCCCGGAGAGCATCGTGCCGTCAGCGGCGTCAGCGTTTCGCGGAGCCCGACTCCGCCGGGCGTGAGCGAAAGGCGGCAGGGGACGTGAAGAGCCTGGTGTTCCTCGAGCACCACGAGGGCAAGCTGCAGAAGGACTCGCTCGGCGTGCTCGGGAAGGCGGCCGGGCTCGGAGGCGAGGTCGAGGCGGTGCTGCTCGGCGACGGAGTCGAGGGTCTGGCCGCCGAGGCGGGCAGGCACGGCGCCTCCCGGGTGCATGTTGCCGACGACGTGCTGCTGGCGGCCCCGCTCCCGCAACCGCGGGTCGACGCACTCGAGAGCCTGCTCGGCGAGGGCGGTCACGACACCGTTCTCTTCGCGGCGAGCGTGCTCTCGGCCGACGTCGCGGCGGGTCTCGCCGCCCGCCTCGACGCCGGTCTCAACTGGGATCTCACAGACCTCGCCGAGGAGGACGGGCGGCTCGTGGGCAAGCGCCCCGCTCTCGGCGACTCGATCTACGTCGACGTCGGCTGGACCTCCGAGCCGCGCCTCGCGCTGATCCGCTCCGGCACCTTCGAGCCGGCCGAGACCGGCGGCTCCGCCGAGGTGGTGAAGATCGAGCCGAGGCTGCAGGACTTCTCGCTCGCTGCCCGGATGGTCGAGCAGGCCCACGAGGAGAGCGAGGGACCGTCGATCGAGGACGCGGACGTGATCGTCGCCGGCGGCCGAGGGCTCGGCGGGCCGGAGAGCTTCGCGCTCGTCGAGGAGCTCGCGAAGGCGCTCGGCGGAGCCGTCGCGGCGACCAGGGCGGTGGTCGACGCAGGGTGGTACCCGTACGCCGCCCAGGTCGGGCAGACCGGCAAGACCGTCTCGCCGAAGCTCTACGTAGGCGTTGGGATCTCCGGCGCGATCCAGCACAAGGTAGGCATGCAGAGCTCAGGCGTGATCGTCGCGATCAACAAGGATCCGAACGCCCCGATCTTCGAGTACGCCGACTTCGGGGTCGTCGGCGACCTGCACGAGATCGTCCCCAAGCTGACCGAGCTCGTCCGGGCGCGCAAGGCCGCGTGAGACCCTCCGACTTCCCGCCGCCGTTCCGATCGGCCGAGTTCGTCGTCGAACCAGGCGAGCCGGAGGTCGAGGTCGGCGTCCTGATCGTCGGGGCTGGGCCCGCAGGGCTCGCCTGCGCGATCCGGCTGGGACAGTTGCTCGAGGACGCGCCGGAGCTCGCCGAGCGCCTCGGAGAGGTTCCTGTGGCGGTGCTGGAGAAGGGCAAGCAGCCCGGCTCCCACCTGCTCTCGGGTGCCGTCGTCAACCCGCGCTCCCTGCGCGACCTGTTCAAGGATCGAGTGCCGACCCGGGAGATGCCGTTCTTCGGCCGGGTGGAGCACGAGTCCGTCTACTACCTGACCCCGAAGCGCGCGCTGCGCATCCCGGCGCCGCCGACGATGCGCAACCACGGCAACTACGTCGCGTCGCTCTCGCAGTTCGGCCGCTGGCTCGCCGGCCAGGCCGAGGAGGCGGGCGCGATGATCCTGCCCGAGACCGCGGGCGAGAAGCTGCTGGTGGATCACGGGCGCGTGCGCGGTGTCCGCACCGGCGACAAGGGTCGGGGGCGCAACGGCGAGGAGCTTGCGAACTTCGAGCCCGGCGCCGAGGTGCAGGCGCGCGTGACGGTTCTGGCGGAGGGAACGCAGGGCCACCTGACCGGAATCGCTCTCGACCGGTTCGCACTCCAGGGCGAGAGCCCGCAAGTCTGGGCTCTGGGCGTCAAGGAGGTCTGGAAGGTCGGCAAGCCGCTCGAGCGCGTGATCCACACCATGGGCTGGCCGCTGCGCAACGGGGCGAAGTACCGCGAGTTCGGCGGCTCCTTCATCTACCCGATGGGCGAGGACATGCTCACGATCGGGATGGTGGTCGGGCTCGACTACCGCGACGTGGAGCTGTCGGTGCACGACGTCCTCCAGGAGCTGAAGACCCACTCGCTCGTGCGGAAGCTCCTCGATGGCGGCGAGCGGGTCGCCTGGGGCGCGAAGACGATCCCGGAGGGCGGGTTCCTGTCGCTGCCGAAACGGCTGCATGCGCCGGGGCTGCTGATCGCCGGCGACGGCGCCGGGCTCGTGAACGTGCCCGCGCTGAAGGGAATCCACTACGCCGTCGAGTCCGGCAGGCTCGCGGCCGAGGCCGCCTTCGCAGCCCTGCAGCGGGGCGAGACTCCGGGGCGGCGCGGTGCGCTCGCGGGCTATGACCAGGCGCTGGAGGAGAGCTTCGTCTTGCGCGATCTCCGCCAGGTGCGCAACATGCGGCCCGCCTTCGCCCGCGGCTTCTGGTTCGGCGGCGCCATGGCCGGTGCGATGACCGCGAGCCGCGGCGCCTTCCCGCACGGCGACGCCGACCTCGAGCCCGACGCCGAGCAGGAGCTGATCCGGACCGACCGCGCGAAGCGCTACCCCGCCCCCGACGGCAAGCTGACCTTCGACAAGCTCTCCTCGGTCTTCCTGAGCGGCAACCAGACAAGAGACGACGCCCCGAACCACCTCCGCGTGCGCGACCGGGTCCCGCCCGAGGTCGCCGAGCTCTGGGCGCGGATGTGCCCAGCCGCGGTCTACGAAGTCGGCGAGGACGCGGGCGACGGGGACGTCGAGGTCGAGGTCACCCCGTCGAACTGCGTGCAGTGCGGTGCGATCAGCGCCAAGGGCGGCCGTCTCACCCCGCCCGAGGGCGGCTCGGGCCCCGAGTACAAGCTCACCTAGATCCGTGATCGGGCTCGAAGACATCGAGGCCGCCCGCGAGGCGATCGGCTCACGCCTGCACCGGACGCCCGTGGTCGGGTCGGAGACCCTCAGCAAGCTCACGGGCGCACGCGTGTTCCTGAAGGCCGAGCTCTTCCAGAAGACGGGCTCGTTCAAGCCTCGTGGAGTGCTGACGAACCTCGCCGCGCTCGGCCGGGAGGAGCGAGCCCGCGGCGTGATCGGCATTTCCGCCGGCAACCACGCGCAGGCGCTGGCATGGGGCGCCGCCGCCGAAGGTATCGACGCGCTCCTCGTCATGTGGCAGGGAGCGAGCGAGGCGAAGATCGAGGCCACTCACGGCTACGGCGCACAGGTCGACCTGGCCTCGGCCGACCCGACGGAGGCGTTCGCGCGGCTGGACGAGCTGGTCGAGGAAAGCGGCCGAACGCTCGTCCATCCCTTCGATCACCCACTGACGATGGCCGGGCAAGGCACCGTCGGCCTGGAGGTGATGGAGGACGTGCCCGACGCTTCGGTCGTGGTCGTACCCGTCGGAGGCGGCGGCCTCATCTCAGGGGTCGCCACCGCGGTCAAGGGCATCCGCCCGCAGGCCCGCGTGATCGGGATCGAGCCTGAGCTCTCGCCGGCCCTGCACGACGCGCTCGCAGCCGGCAAGTCGGTGCCGGTCTCGCCGCGCTCCGTCGCCGACGGCCTCGGCGCGCCCTTTGCCGGAGAGCACTGCCTGCGGGTCTGCGCCGAGCGGGTCGACGAGGTCGTGCTCGTCAGCGACGAGGAGATCGAGGAGGGCATGCGCTTCCTCTACGGCCGCGCCAAGCTTGCGTGCGAGCCCGCCGGAGCGGCGACGACGGGTGCGCTCGTCGCCGGAAAGGTGCTTCTGGAGGCAGGGGAAACGGTCGTCGCGGTCGTCTCCGGTGGCAACGTGGCGCCGGAAACCGCCGTTGCTATCCTGGGTGCACGATGAAGGCCGACATCCATCCCGAGTACGTCCTTGCAACCGTTCGCTGCGCCTGCGGCAACGAGTTCCAGACGCGCTCGACGAAGCCCGAGTTGCACGTCGAGATCTGCTCGAACTGCCACCCGTTCTACACGGGCAAGCAGAAGCTGCTCGACACGGGCGGCCGGGTGGAGCGCTTCCAGCGCCGCCTCGAGAAGGCCGGCCGCAAGGCCTAACTAGCCATGTCGCAGCCCATCGGTGGGCAGGCCGTCCTCGAGGGCGTGATGATGCGCGGCTCCTCGAACTGGGCGGTCGCCGTACGGAAGCCGGACGGTCAGATCGCAGAGGTCTGCCGCCCGATCGAGTCCGTGATGAAGCGGCACTGGCTGTTCCGGCTGCCTGTGATCCGCGGCATCATCGCGTTGGGCGAGTCCCTCGGAATCGGCTTCCGCGCGCTCTCGATCTCGGCCCAGTACGCGGCGCAAGACGAAGAGGGAGCGGACGCCGAGGTGGAGACGGAGCTCTCCCGCGGCGCGCTCTTCTTCGCCTTTGCGGTCGCAATCGCCTTCGCCCTGCTGCTCTTCAAGGTCACCCCGGCGCTGATCACGAACTGGCTCCCGATCGACACCACCGGCTGGTTCGTGATCGTCGAGGGCGCGATCCGCGTCTCGCTCTTCATCGGGTACCTGATCCTGATCTCGCTCCTGCCCGACCTGCGCCGCGTCTTCCAGTACCACGCCGCCGAGCACAAGGCGATCAACGCCTACGAGGCCGGCGAAGAGCTGAAGCCCGAGGTCGTGCAGCGCTACAGCCTCATCCACCCGCGCTGCGGCACCGCCTTCCTGCTCTGGGTGATGGTGATCGCCATCTTCGTGTTCGCCTTCTTCGGTCGGCCGACGTGGTACTGGCTGATCGCCTCGAGGATCCTGCTGCTGCCGGTGATCGCGGGGATCGCCTACGAGGTGATCCGGTTCGCCGGCAAGCACACCGACAACCGGTTCCTGATGACCCTGCTCGCGCCCGGTCTCTGGCTGCAACGCCTGACGACACGTGAGCCGACGCTCGACCAGCTCGAGGTCTCCATCCGCGCCCTGCGCGACGTGCTCGCGCTCGAACAGCGAAACACGGCAGGTGAGAAGACCAAGGTCGAGGTGATGGCCTGATGGACGAGCTTGTCGACGAGCTCGAACGCTCGTACCGCGAGACCCAGGAGCGTCTCAGCGACCCGTCCGTCTACAACGACCACCGCGAGGCGGCCGAGGTGGGGCGGCGGCTGAAGGAGCTGGAGGGGCCCCACAAGCTGGCGCAGGAGTGGCGCTCGGTGCGGGACGACCTCGAGGCGGCGCGAGCCGACGGCGACCTGAAGGAGCTCGTGCCCGAGCTGGAGGAACGCTCGGCCGCGCTCGAGGAAGAGCTCAAGCTCGCGCTGGTCGAGAGCGATCCGGCCGACCGCAAGGACGTGATCGTCGAGGTCCGCCAGGGCGTCGGCGGCGACGAGGCGGCGCTCTGGGCCGCGGACATCTTCCGGATGCTGACGCGCTACGCCGAGCGGCGGGGGTTCACGGTCGAGCTGCTCGAGACGAGCGGGAACGAGTCCGGCGGCTTCAAGGAGGTCGTGTTCGCGGTCAAGGGCGACGGCGCCTACTCGATCTTCAAGTGGGAGGCGGGGACGCACCGGGTGCAGCGCGTCCCGGAGACGGAGTCACAGGGACGCATCCACACCTCGACGGCGACGGTGGCCGTCATGCCCGAGGCCGAGGAGGTCGAGGTCGAGATCGACCCGAACGACCTCAAGATCGACGTCTATCGCTCCACCGGCCCCGGCGGCCAGAGCGTCAACACGACCGATTCGGCCGTACGTGTGACACACGTGCCAACGGGAATCGTGGTTGCGATGCAGGACGAGAAGTCACAGCTCCAGAACAAGACGAAGGCGCTGCGCGTCCTCAGGGCGCGGCTGTTCGAGCTCGAACGTGAGCGGCAGCAGGCCGTGCAGGCGGAGGCCCGCCGCTCCCAGATCGGCTCGGGTCAGCGCGCCGAGAAGATCCGCACCTACAACTACCCGGAAAACCGCTTGACCGACCACCGCGTACACCACACGGTGCACCGGCTCGACAAGATCCTCGAGGGGGAGCTGGACGAGTTCACCGAGGCCCTGGCCGCCGAGGACCGGCGGCGAGCGCTCGAGACCTCGTCAGCGTGACGGCGATCCGCGCGTGTCGACCGGTCGGCTCAGACGGAGGCGCGGCGGAGCCGCTCCTGAGGACGGCGCCGACAAACCGCGCCTCGGCGGCGTGACTCTCGGCGATGCCCTCGCGCGCGCGACCGCCAGGCTTGCCGAAGCCGGCATCGAGTCGGCGCGGCTCGAGGCCGAGCTGCTGCTCGCGAAGGCCTGCGACGACTGCGCCCGCGCCCTGCTCTACGCCGAGCTCGACCGCGAGCTGAACGACGTGCAGGAGGCAGCCTTCGAGCAGCAGATCGCCAGGCGCGAGAAACGCGAGCCGCTCGCCTACGTGCTGGGCGAGTGGGGCTTCCGGCGGCTGACCCTGAAGACCGACCGGCGCGCGTTGATCCCGCGGCCCGAGACGGAGGTGGTCGTCGAGCGGGCCCTCGAGCACATTCGTGGTATCGACGAGCCGGAGGTGCTCGACGTCGGCACGGGCACGGGCGCAATCGCACTCGCGATCGCAGACGAGATCCCCGACGCCAAGGTGACCGCGATCGACGCCTCGCCCGATGCGCTGGCCCTCGCGCGCGAGAACCTGACGCTGACCGGGATCAACGGCCGCGTGCGCCTGGTCGAGCACGACCTGACGAGCGGGCTCGGCCAGGAGCAGTTCGACCTCGTCGTCTCCAACCCGCCCTACGTCGACCCGGACGAGCTCGAGACGCTGCAACCCGAGGTCAGAGACTGGGAGCCGCACATCGCACTCGTCGCCTCGGGCGCCACCAAGGCCGTGGCCCGCGCGGCGACGGAGGGGCTGCGTCCCGGCGGCTGGCTGGTCCTCGAAACCGCCGCGACGTCGGGTGACCGGGTCGAGGCGCTGCTCGCCGAGCTCGGGTACGAGCACGTTACGATCACGCCCGATCTCGCGGGGAGGGACCGGGTGGCAGAGGGTCGATGGAGGGGTTGACCACGCGTGACGGGCGACGGCTCGCCTATCGACGCATCGGTGAAGGACCGACGCTCGTCTGCCACGGCGGCGGCCCCGGCTTCTCGTCGTTCTACCTCGCCGACCTCGCGGGCCTCGGGGAAGAGCTCGGACTGGTGCTGCTCGATCCTCGCGGCACCGGGGAGTCGACGAAACCACGCGACGCGCGCGCCTACGAGATCGAGGACTACGTCGCGGACCTGGAGGAGCTCAGAGAACACCTGGGTGTGGAGCGCCTGCAGCTCCTCGGGCACTCGCACGGCGGCATCGTCGCGATCGCCTACGCGGCGCGCTATCCCGGACGCATCGAGCGGCTGATTCTCGCGAGCACGCTTGCGCGCTTCTCCCCCGAGCAGGAGTCGGCGATGGAGGAGGCGGTAGCGCGGCAGTCCGACGAGCCCTGGTACGAGGACGCCCACGCCGCGCTCGAGGCGGAAGCGGCCGGTGACTTCGAGAGCGACGAAGAGCTCGCGGAGCTCGCCCTGCGCGAGTTCCCCTTCTACTTCGCGCGCTACGGCGACGACGAGCGTGCGTACCTCGAGACGCTTCGATCCGAACGGCCGAATGCCGACGCACTTCGTCTCTTCAACAAGGAGCTGGTGCCGGTGTTCGACCTGCGCCACGATCTGACGCGGATCACAGCGCCGACGCTCGTGATCGCCGGCGAGAACGACTTCATCACCGGCCCGCCGAGCGCCGCCGAGCTCGGCGAGGGGATCGCGAACGCGAAGACGGTGCTGCTCCCCGGGACGGGCCATTTCGTCTTCGTCGAGGCGCCCGGCGCCTTCCGCGAGGCGGTGCTCGCCTTCCTCGGCGTCGGTTTGCGCGCGTGATCGAGGAGGCGGTCGCCGCGATCCGGGACGGCCGCCCGGTGGTGCTCCCGACCGACACGGTCTACGGGCTCTGCGCCGATCCCTACCGCGAAGCGCCCGCCCGCGAGCTCTACCGAATGAAAGGCACGCCGCCGGAGCAGCCGATGGCGCTCGTCGCGCGCGACATCGACTTTCTCTTCGAATGCGTGCCGGAGCTGCGTGGACGCTCGGGCGTGATGCTGCGGGCGCTCCTGCCCGGCCCCTACACGCTCATCCTCCCGAACCCAGGTCGTCGCTACCAGTGGATCACGGGCTCGACTCCCGACCGCATCGGGGTACGGGTGCCGGAGCTCCCAGGCGGGAGCGCCGAGGTTTTCGAGCAGGTGGGGGCGGTGGTGGCGACGAGCGCGAACATCCACGGAGGGCGTGACCCCCGGACCGTCGACGAGGTAGCGGTCGAACTTCGTGCCGGCGCGGCGGCCGTCGTGGACGGCGGCGAGCTTCCGGGCACGCCGTCCACGGTGCTCGACCTGACCGGCCGGGAGCCTCAGGTGCTGCGCGAGGGAGCGGTGCCCGCGGCCGAGGCGCTCGAACGGGCTCTCGCCGCCGGCGCCAGTAGCATTCCCGGCTGACTCGACCGAGGAGAGGCCATGGCAGTCGCGCAGGAAACCGTGCAGCACCTTCGGACCGCAGGGCTCGCCGAGGTCGATCCCGCGATCGCCGAGCTGCTCGGGCGGGAGCTGGAGCGCCAGCGAGGGCAGATCGAGCTGATCGCCTCCGAGAACTTCACCTGGCCCTCCGTGCTGGAGGCGGTCGGGTCCGTGCCGACGAACAAGTACGCCGAGGGCTACCCGGGCCGGCGCTACTACGGCGGCTGCGAGGTCGTGGACGAGATCGAGCAGACCGCGATCGACCGGGCCAAGGAGCTCTTCGGCGCCGAGCACGCGAACGTCCAGCCGCACGCGGGCGCCCAGACGAACATGGCCGTCTACATGGCCGCGCTCGAGCCCGGCGACACGATTCTCTCGCTGGAGCTCTCGCACGGCGGGCACCTCACCCATGGGCTCAAGGTCAACTTCTCGGGTCGGCTCTACACGATCGCCCACTACGGCGTGAGCCGCGAGACGAACATGGTCGACTACGACGAGGTGCTCGCGCTCGCGAAGCAGCACCGACCCAAGCTGATCATCTGCGGCGGGTCGGCCTACCCGCGCACCGTCGAGGCAGATCGATTCCGCGAGGTAGCCGACGAGGTCGGGGCTCTGCTCCTCTGCGACATGGCGCACTTCGCCGGGCTCGTCGCGGCCGGTCTGCACCCGAACCCGGTGCCGCACTGCGACTTCGTCACCTCAACTACGCACAAGACGCTCGCAGGCCCGCGCGCCGGCTTCGTGCTCTGCAAGGAAGAGCATGCGCAGGCCGTCGATCGCGCGGTCTTCCCGGGGATGCAGGGCGGGCCGCTCGTGCACACGATCGCCGCCAAGGCGACCTGCTTCCGGATCGCCGCGACCGAGGCCTTTCGCGACTACCAATCACAGGTGCGCACGAACGCGGACACGCTGGCGACAACCCTTCAGGAAGGCGGCCTCGACGTCCTCACCGGCGGGACCGACACGCACCTGCTGCAGGTCGACCTGCGCTCGACCGAGTGGTCGGGGAAGGATGCGGAAGAGCGCCTGGCCGAGGTCAAGCTGACGGTCAACCGCAACACGGTGCCGTTCGACGAGCGGCCGCCCACGGTCGCATCCGGAATCCGGATCGGCACCCCCGCGGCGACGATGCGCGGCTTCGACGACGAGGACTTCGGCGAGGTGGGCCGAATTATCGTCGGCGCGCTCGCTGCGGAAGCCGATGTCCCTGCCCTGGCGGCTCGTGCCGAAGCGCTCTGCGAGCGGCGCCCGTTGTACCCGGGCTTTCGCGGCTACCCGACGTACGTCACGTGACTGAAGTCGCCAGCGGGGTGACCGTCGTCACGCACCCGCTCGTCCAGCACAAGCTCTCGTACCTGCGTGACAAGGACACTCCGACGGTGCACTTTCGCAAGCTCGCGAACGAGGTCACGCTGCTCCTCACCTACGAGGCGACGAAGGACTTCCCGACCGAGACGGACGAGGTCGAGACCCCCCTCGAGCGGACGACAGTCGAACGGATCGCGGGCAAGAAGGTCGCTGTCTGCCCGGTCCTGCGCGCAGGCCTCGGGATGCTCGACGGCGTGCTCTCGCTTGTCTCGAGCGCGCGCGTCGGGTTCATCGGCCTCTACAGAGACGAGGAAACGCTCCAGCCGGTCGAGTACTACCTGAAGCTGCCGGAGCTCGGCGACGGCGAACGCGACGCGATCGTGCTCGACCCGATGCTCGCGACCGGGCGCTCGAGCGCGGCCGCGGTCGCGGCGGTCAAGCAGGCCGGCGCTCGCTCGGTGACGCTCGTCTGCCTGGTGGCCGCGCCCGAAGGGATCGAGCACCTGCAGAGCGAACACCCGGAGGTGAGGATCGTCACGGCCTCCGTCGACCGCGGTCTCGACGAGCGGGGCTACATCGTCCCCGGCCTCGGTGACGCGGGCGACCGGCTTTACGGCACTAAGTAGCCATGTGGAACACGCTGACCGACCACCTCGAGGTGCTCTACGGGGCTGCGCTCGCGCTCGTGATCGTCGTCCTGCTCACCCCGGCCGTCGGCGGGATGGCCCGGATGCTGGGTGTCGTCGACCGGCCCGGCGCTCGACGGCTCAACCGGAGTGCGGTTCCGCGCCTCGGCGGGCTGGCGCTCTTCTTCGGCATCTTCGTCCCGGCGCTCGCCTTCCTCCCCCTCGGCCGGGAGACGAAGGGGCTCCTCCTCGGGATGGCGGTCGCGACGACCGTCGGGGCGATCGATGACTTCCGCGGCCTCGTCTGGTGGGAGAAGCTCGGCGGCCAGATCGCCGCGGCCGCGATCCCGACCGGCTTCGGCATCTGGGTGCACCGTTTCACGTTCCCGATCCTCGGCGTGCACGCGCTCCCGGAGTGGGTCGGAGTGCCGCTCACGATCCTTTGGATCGTCGCGATCATGAACATGGTCAACTTCCTGGACGGGCTGGACGGGCTCGCCGCCGGCGTCTGCGGCATCTCGGGCTTCACCTTCTGCCTGATCGCGCTCTCGCTGGGCCGGCCCGAGCCTGCGATCCTCGCTGCGATCGTCTTCGGCGCCTGCCTCGGCTTCCTACGCCACAACTTCTATCCGGCCCGGATCTTCATGGGCGACTCGGGAGCGCTGCTGCTCGGCTTCACCCTCGGCGCGCTGGCGGTCCAGGGCCTGCTCAAGACCGCGGCCGTGGCGACGCTCCTCTTCCCGCTCCTCGTTCTCGCCGTGCCGATCCTGGATACGTCGTTCGTGGTCGCGAAGCGGCTCAAGCACGGCGAACCCGTGCACAAGGCGGACCTCTACCACCTACATCACCGCTTCCTGAACATCGGCTACTCGCAACAGCGGGCCGCGCTCACGATGTGGGCCTGGTGCGCGCTCCTCGCCGGCGCGGCGCTCGCGACGCGCTTCATCCACCCGCACGCCCACGGCGTCTGGCACCTCTGGCAGACCGTGGCGGTCGCCTCGATCGGAGCGCTCGCGCTCGGGGCCTCGATCTTCATGGTCTACCTGCTCGAGATCGTGAAGCTCGCGAACCCGCGCATCCGGCGTCGCGAGCAGGAAGCGCGCCGGGCCGCGGCTCGCCGCACGGCCTAGGCGGACCAGAACGCGTCGAGCCGCTCGGGGTAGCCCGGAGCCCGGGCGAGCCCGTGGCCGGCGCCGGGAAGCACCGCACGTTCGGCGGGCAGCTGCTCCTCGAGCACGTCGCAGACTGCGTCGAAGGCCGCGCTGTGGCCGCCGGAGATCACGAGCTTGCGGAAGGGCGCCGCCCCGAGCGCGTCGAGTGGGATCTCCGCCTCCCAGGGGGGCCGCTCCGCGAGCTGCGCGCGGATGCTCTGCTCCGCCTCGGGGGAGAGCTCGGCGGGCAGCTTCGCGTCGCTGCCGACGATCCGCAGGAAGCCCTCGGCGAAGGCTCGCGGGTCTCGCGGTCCGAGGCGCAGGTGCGTGTCGAGCCGCTCGACGAGCCGCTCGACCTCCGCGTTTCCGCGCGCCAGCCCGAACGCCGGCGGCTCGCTGACGGCCAGCGACAGCACGGCGTGCGGGCGGCGCGCCGCGACCAGGAGCGCGATCACGCCGCCGTAGGAATGGCCGAGGAGATGCGCGCCTTGCCCGAGCAGCGGAGCGAGCTCCTCGGCCTGCCGCTCGAAGTCGATCCGGTCGAGCGGCGGGTTCGGGGGATAGCCGCCCCGGCTGGGCGCGGTGAGCTCGTAAAGGGGCGCCAACCGCTGGAGCGGGCCCCACGCGGTCTCCGCGTTGACGCCGCTCCCATGGATGAGCACGACCCGCACGAGACGATCGTAACGTGAACAAAGTTGGGGAAAAACGCGGCGGTTGAGCCGGTTTTCGCTGTTACAAGGTTTGTTATGCTCGCCGCGATGGAGCCCAGTCCCCGTTCGTCGTTCGAGCCGGCCGGAGCCGGCGCGCTGCTCGGGGGCGTGACCGCCGCGAGCGTTGGTGTCGGCGCTCTCGTCGGCTGGGCAGCCGGCTCGGTCGGCATCGGAATCCTCTGCGGTGCCTTCGTCGGCGTTCCCGCCGGTGTCTTCGCCGTCTACAAGCGCTACCGGAACGCCTTTTGAGCCGCGTCGGCATCCTCGGAGCGCCGCGGCCGATCCCGCGCCGGCTGGCCCCTGCGCTCGGCGGCGGGATCGCGATCGCCCTGGCGCTGCCGGTCTTCCTGGTCGCGGGGTGGCCGCTCTCGGGCTGGGTCGTCGCCGCCGTCCTCTGGGTCGGGAGCCAGGCGTTCGGGCTCCTACTCGCTCGCATCTCACCGTCGTCGGAGAACGTGGCCGCCTCGGGGGTCCTGGCCTTCGGGATGATGTTCCGCATGCTGGCGGTGCTCGTGGTCCTGCTCGTCGTCGTCGCCTCGGACAAGAACGTCGGCCTGGCGGCCGCGCTCCTCTACGGCCTCGCCTACACGGCCGAGCTCGGCCTCTCGCTGGCCGGCTACTACGGCCAGGAGCCGACCGCGTGAAGCGGCTCGTCTTCGCTCAGGTGATCCTGGGAGCCGTATGGCTGCTGGCGTTGCCGGCCCCTGCGTTCGCACGCGGCGACTTCGACCCGACGACCGAGTTCGAGCAGCACGAGTGGATCTCGATCCACCTCGGCCCGTTGAACATGTCGATCACGAAGGCGGTCGTCTACCTGTTCCTCGGGGCGGCGCTGACGATCCTGCTCGGGCTCATCCTGATGCGCGGCAAGACCCTGAACCGGCGCCAGACGGTCGGCGAGCAGATCTACGAGATCGCGCAGGTGCAGATCGCCGAGCAGGGCCTGCCCTCGAAGGCGATCGGACTCTGGTTTCCGTACGTGGCCACCCTGCTGCTCTTCATTTTCGTCGTGAACCTGATCGGCTTCATTCCGTTACCGCTGACCGGCGAGACGTGGCACGGCGTTCCGACGTGGGGCATCTACGCGGCAACGTCGTCGCTCTCGGTGACGCTCGCGCTCGCGGTGCTCACGTTCCTGTTCACCCACGTCGAGGGCATCCGCTGGAACGGGCCCGTGCGCTACTTCAAGAGCTGGATCCCGGAGGCGCCGAAGGCCCTTCTCGCCCTGATCGTGCCGCTGGAGATCATCGGCCAGTTCATGCGCCTGCTCTCGCTGAGCGTCCGGCTCTTCGCCAACATGCTCGCGGGGCACATCCTGATCCTCACCTTCATCGGCCTGATGTTCATCCTCGAGAGCATCTACCTGGCCCCGCTCGTTCTTCCCGTTGCCACGGTCTTCTACCTCTTCGAGGTCATCATCGTGGTCGGCATCCAGGCGTTCATCTTCGCCGCCCTGTCCGCCATCTACATCGGCTCGGCCATCGAGCCGGAGCACTGAGGCGTCGCTTGCGATGCCGACCGACAAAGGCTGTGCCGGCTCTGCCGGTGCAGCCGACCTAAAGGAGGAATCCCGTGATCGCAGCAGTCCTCGCCGCCACCACCGGCGACGTGACGAAGGCCGGCAAGGCGATCGGCCTCGCGCTCGGCGTCGGCCTCGGCGCGCTCGGCGCCGGCGTCGGCATCGGGAACATCTTCGCGGCGATGATCCAGTCGGTCGCGCGGCAGCCGGAGCTCCGTGGCGAGCTCCAGGGCATCCAGTGGCTCGGCTTCGCCCTCACCGAGGCCGTCGTGTTCTACGGCCTGCTCGGCTCGATCCTAGCCTTCGTCCTCGTCTAGTGCCCCATCCAGCAATACATACCGGCTTCTGGCCCGCGATCACGCGGCGCAAGAACCCACCCTCGACCTTGCCAAGGCTGCAAGCCTTGGCCGCGGTCGAGTGCGGCCTCTGGCTTGGTGCTCGCGACCCAGAACCTCGGCGGCATTACCGGACGGGGCACTAGATGACGCTCGCCGCCAACCCGCTGATCCAGGTCACGCCGGGCCTGATGATCTGGACGATCATCTGCTTCCTCGTGACCTTCTTCGTGCTGAAGCGGTTCGCGTTCGGGGTCGTCCAGAAGATCATCGACGAGCGGCGCCAGCGCATCCGCGAAGCCCTCAACGAGGCCGACCGGGCCCGCGCCGAGGCGCAGACACTCGTCGAGGAGCACCGGGCGACGATGGCCCAGGCGCGCGGTCAGGCGGAGGAGATCCTCGCCGAGGCGCGCAAGGTCGCCGAGTCGCAAAAGCGGCGCCTGCGCGACGAGCTCGAGGAGGACCGCCAGCGCCGGCTCGAGGAGACCTCGCGCCAGATCGAGGCCGAGA
>DATAOV010000080.1:0-16449 GCA_036265535.1 Gaiellaceae bacterium
TCGCCGGTCTTCATCTTGTCGCGGTTGTGCTTGAAGCGGCGGTTCCAGTTCTTCGGCATCGTCGTGCCGTTCCCCGTCAGCGCCTTCAGCACCTTGGAAACCATCTGCTCGTCGATGACCTTGCGCAGTCCGACCCGGTCGCAATTGTCGGCTGGGACGTTCACCGTCATGTCGTTGTGCAGGATCTTGATCGTCAGGTACTCGCGCTTTTCTCCCAGCACCTCGCGCGACTCCTTCTTGACGATCGTCCCTGCCCCGTGGTGTGGGTACACCACCTTGTCGCCGACCTTGTACAACGCCGAGCCTCCCCTGTCGTAGTGGCTTTCCGTAGCGACGCCGGCGGGTCGTTCTTCCGCCGGCGAACTCCGGAAGGGTAGCAAAAATCGCTGGAAAACGCCACTTTTTAGAGTAGAACCTGGCCGTTGCAGGGGTTTTTGCTTTGTAGCGTGAAGGCCTCGGCCGAAGGCCGAGGGTCTGCGCGGGTTCTATATGTGCAGGTAGCGGTCGACCAGGTTGTGCTCTTGGAGCCGCCTCAAGCCCTCCCTGATCTCGCGCGCGCGGACGCTGCCGACGCCCTCGACGGCCTCGAGCTCGCGCTGCGAGGCCCGCACGACGCCGTCCAATCCGTCCAGCGTCGCCACCACTCGCTTCACCACGCCGTCGGGCAGGCGCGGGATGTGGGAGAGCACGCGGTAGCCTCGCGGCGAGACCGAGTGGTCGAGCGGATTCACCGTGGCGGGGTAGCCGAGCACCGCGAGCAGCTCGAACTCGAGCAGCTGGTTGTAGGGCAACCCGGCCAACGCCTCGAGGCCTTCCTGCGTGCGCTCGGCGCCGCCCTCGGCGTGGTAGTCGTAGACGAGCGCGGCCTTCTCGTCCGGCACGTCGGCGACGAGCTCCTCGAGCTGCATCCGGATCAGCCGGGCCTCCTCCCCGAGCTCGACGCACGCGCGCTCGATTTCCTCGGCCATCCGCGTCGTCAGCTCCGCGCGCTGCACCGTGACGAGCACGTCGTCGAGCATGACGGCGTTCTGGAACTCGAGCGCGGTCAGGCGCGTCAGCACCTGCTCGAGCCGCGCGCGGTAGGTCTCCAGTGTCGCCAGCGCCTGGTTCGTCTTCGCGAGCACGTCCGCAATCGGCTCCAGCTGGCAGCGGCTGTGCCCGACGAAGACGGTCACCGTCTCCCGCTGCTGCGAGATCGAGATCACTAGCGCCTCCGTCTGCTTCGCGACGCGCTCGGCCGTGCGGTGGCGCGTTCCGGTCTCGTTGGACGGGATCGTCGGGTCCGGCATCAGCTGCACGTTCGCGTGCGCGAGCCTCGACACCGATTCGTTGACGATGATCGCGCCGTCCATCTTCGCCACCTCGTAGAGCAGCTGGGGCGTGAACTGCGTGTCGAGCTGGATTCCGCCGCTGAAGAGGAACGCGAGCTCCTTCGGGTCGCCGATCACTATCAGCGCCCCCTCGCGCGAGCGGATGATGTCGTCGATCGCCGAGCGCAGGTCGGTGCCGGGAGCGATCCGCGATACGGCGGCGAGGATCTTGGGGTCGAGGCGCGGATCGTGCTGCGTCGGCTGGCGGACGATGCCGAGCGGCGGTGGGATCCGCGGGTCGGTCCTATCCTCCCTCGGTTCGCTCTGCATCGATTCCCGCCTTCGCTGCCTGCTTCAGCGTCTCCGCCTCGATTACGCGCATTTTGCCACGAGCCGGAGTTCCCGCCGGAGCGACCGCGGCTGCGAGGCCGAGCTTCGTGCACTCCTCGAGGCGCCGCTCCGACTGCGTCGCGGGCCGCAGACGGCCGGTGAGGCCCACCTCGCCGAAGGCGGCGGTGCCCGCCTTGACCGGGGCGCCCTTGGCTGCGGAGACGATTGCCAGCGCGATCGCGAGGTCGGCTCCCGGCTCGTCGATGCGGACGCCGCCGGCGACGTTGACGAAGACGTCTGCCTGCCCGAGAGCGATCCGTGCGTGCCGCGAGAGAACGGCGACGATCATCGCCAGGCGCTTGGGGTCGACCCCGGTGCCGACACGGCGCGGCATTGCCAGGTCGGTCGGCGCGACGAGCGCCTGGATCTCGAGCAGCAGCGGCCGCGAGCCCTCGAGCACGCACCCAACCGCGGCGCCGATCTCGCCCTCGACAGTGCGGCCGAAGAGCTCCGACGGCTCGGGCACGCCGACGAGGCCAGTGCCTGTCATTTCGAACACGGCGAGTTCGTTCGTCGAACCGAACCGGTTCTTCGACGCGCGCAGGACGCGGTGCTCGTGGTAGCGGTCGCCCTCGAACTGGAGGACGCAGTCAACGAGGTGCTCGAGCACGCGCGGGCCGGCAACCGCGCCGTCCTTCGTCACGTGGCCGACCAGAATCGTCGCGACGCCGGCCTCCTTCGCCACGCGCAGCAGCCGCGCCGCGGATTCGCGCACCTGGCCGACGGAGCCCGGCGCGGAGCCCAGCTCCGACGAGTAGAGCGTCTGCACCGAGTCGATCACGCAGACGTCGGGCCGCTCCTGCTCGAGGGTCGCGCAGACCGCCTCGAGCTCTGTCTCCGCGAGGATCTCGACCTGCTCCGCGCCGCCGAGCCGCGCGGCCCTCAGCTTCACCTGGGCCGACGACTCCTCGCCCGTGACGAGCACCGCGCGGCGCTCCTTCGAAATGGCCGCGAGCGCGCTCAGCAGCAGCGTCGACTTGCCCACTCCCGGCTCGCCGCCGACGAGTACGAGCGAGGCCGGGACGAGGCCGCCGCCAAGCACGCGGTCGAGCTCGGCCACCCCGGTCGGAAGGCGATTCGCCTCCTCGGCCTCGACATCGACGAGCCGCAGAGTCGGCTTCGCGGCGCGTGATTCCGGGCCGGAAACGGTGCTCTCCTCGACCAGCGTGCCGAACTCTCCGCAGGAAGGGCACTTGCCGAACCAGCGGCCGGCCGAAAAGCCGCAGTCGGTGCACGCAAACTGGGTCGCCGTCTTCGCCACCCGGTCATCCTAGGAACGCCCGCGGACGAGGACCGTGACGAGACCGTCTCGATTTCGTGCCTGCTTCGACCCACATGCCGGTCACACCACGGCCCGCGCATCGTCGCGGCGGAAGAACACCCCGATCAGGGCGTTTCGGGAGAAGTAGTTGTCCCTGACCGCAGCTTGGTCAACCGGCTCGAGCACGTCGACCCAGCCCTTCGTGCGCGTGCGGGGAGAGGAGTTGCCGAGCCTCCCGCTGACAGTTACCGACTGAGATTGCTGCCAATCGCACGGAAGCCAAGCGTGCCCGTACGCGGACGGTAAACGCCGCTCTGCAGAGCGGCGGCTGTCAGAGTGAAACCGGTGTCAGAAGGACGAGGTGGTCAGCTCTTGCATTTCCGATAAACCTCCCTCGCGTCGAGGTGTGACGCCTCGTCGGTTGCACTCGGGATCGTGCCGATTCGCGTCAATCAGGTCGCGCCACGACGATGCAAGCGTCGTGGGAAGAGCGGGCGACGGTCTTACGCCAGCGGACCCGGCCGGCGCGGTCGAGGACGCAGAGCGTCCCGGTTCCCAGGCCCGGCGTTACCACCCAGCCGTACGCCTGCTGAACGTTGTAGGAATCCGCCGGGATGGCAGTCCGCCCAACCGGTTGGCCGTCGGCCAGGTGAACGCGAAGCGTGCCGCTCTCGCCGCTCGCGACGTAGACACGGTTCCCGAGGAAGGTGAAGTGCTGCGGGGGCTTCTCGGCCGAGAGCCGCTTCAGGAGCTCGCCGCTCCGCGCGCGGTAGACCGCGAGCTCGTTGCGATCCCCGGAGCTGACCCATACTCGCTTTCCGCCGGGAGCCCAGCCGACGTCGTGCGCGAGGAACGGCGGCCGGAACCGGCGCATGAGCCGCGGGCGGGTGCGCCGGGCGAGGTCCACGACCGCGACCTGGTCGGCTTTCGCGCCGAGTGCGATCCAGAGCGTGCGGCCACCGGGATCAATGGTGATGTGGCGGGCGAGCGCGCCCACGCGCGTGCGTGCGAGCACCCGTCCGCGCAGGACGTCCAGGGCGACGACCTCGCCTCGTTGCGCGTCGGTCACGTAGGCGTGGCGCCCGTCCGGATGACCGGCCGTGTAGCGGGGCTCGCCGAAGCCGCGCAGGACGTGCTCGACCGAGAGCGTCGAGGCGCGGACGAGCGTCACCACTCCCAGCTCCGAGTGCGCGAC
This sequence comes from Gaiellaceae bacterium, assembly GCA_036265535.1. Classification (GTDB taxonomy): domain Bacteria; phylum Actinomycetota; class Thermoleophilia; order Gaiellales; family Gaiellaceae; genus AC-32. The sequence continues at coordinate 4,157 of DATAOV010000080.1, forward strand.
CACCGCCATCGGCCCGACGGCCTCGATGCTGCGCGGCCTCGGCAGCGTCCGGACGTAGCGGTGTACGCGACCCGAGGCGAGCGCGACGGCGACGAGTCGGGCTTCCTCGTCGGCGGTGACGAGAGCGACCTCGAGACCCGAGCCGACGCGCGCCAGCGCCCGGGGAGCGACCACGAGCGAGGCGGCTCCGGCGATGAAGGCCCGCCGATCCATCTGCCCCCAACTACGAGCCGAGCGACTCCTGGGGTCCCGCGGCAGCGACGTACCCCGGCTCGGGCGCGGGACGGCGAGCGCGGCGGCCGGCCGAGACGATCAGGAGGCCGCAGAGCACGAGCGCGACCCCGCAGAGCTGGAGCACCGAGGGCGACTCGCTCAGGATCGCCCAGGCGAACAGGACCGCAAGAACAGGCTGGAAGGTCAGCAAGACCGAGGTCAGGGCCGCCGGCAAGCGCGGCAGCGTGATCGAGATCAGCAGCCAGCCGACGACCTGCGAGCTGAGCGCGAGCAGCAGCAGGTAGCCCTGCGCCGGCCACCCGGGCGTCCAGTCGAGGTTCCCGATCGCGACCCCGATCACGATGCATCCCAGCGCCGAGGCAAGCGTCGCGTCGAACAGCGGGCCCGCGGGGCGACGCAGATCCTTGTTCCCCTCCCGCAGGACGAGCAGGAAGCCGGCGTAGGAGGCGGCCGTCAGGATCCCGAAGGCGACGCCGAGGCCCGGGTTGCGCCCGTAGGCGCCCTGCTCGAGCACGCCCGAGATCAGGATGACGCCGAACAGGGCGACCGGGATCGCGGGCGAGCGAGCGGTTCGACGGCCGCTCGCGCAGGATCGCCCAGGCGAGCAGGCCGACCAGCACCACCTGCAGGTTGCCGAGGACCGTCGCGAGCCCGGCGCCCACCTCCTCGATCCCCTGGTGCCAGGCGATCAGGTCGACCGCGAAGAAGAGCCCGGCGATCCAGGCCAGCTTGCGCTGCTTGAGCGGACGCGGTCCGTAGCGTCGGTCCTCCCAGCGCGCCAGCAGCCAGAGCGGCGGTAGCGCGTAGAGGCAGCGGAAGACCGCGCCGGTCGAGGGCGAGACGTGGGCGACCCGGAAGAGAATCCCCGAGAACGAGATCGCGACCGCGCCGATCAACGCTGCCAACGCCGGCCGGTTGTGGAGCCTGCGTGGCACCCGGCCAGGCTAGCGGCGGCGCCGACGCCCTCGCGCTACCGGCCCGGCGCAGTGGGCAGCGCGGGCTCGTCGTACGAGCCACCGCGTTCGATCTGCCGCAGGATCATCTGGTCGGTGAGCCACTCGACGGGCGCGCGGTCGTCCGTCAGCGGAGAGCCTTCCGGGTGCACCGCCTCCAGGCGGCGGCGGAAGAGTGGCAGGAGCAGCCTGACCCGGCCTGGAGCGTCGGCGGCTCGCCGCTCCAGCTCCGGACGCGTGACCGGCTCCCGCAGGGCGAAGAGGACATCGTTGAAGCGGAGCGCGCGCCAACGCCACACCTGCGGGAACGAGGTCAGGAGCGTCGTACCGATCGCGCGAGAGAGCTTGCGGTCCCCGGGCGTGGCGGCGACGTTCAGCGCGATCGCTCCGCCGGGTCTCAGGTGGTCGCGCGCCAGACGGAAGAACTCGCTCGTCGCGAGGTAGAACGGCACGTACGGCTGGCGGTACGCGTCGACGACGATCAGGTCGTAGCGTCTCCTTGTCAGCTCGAGCCAGGGCCGCCCGTCTGCGGCAATCAGGCGCATCCGCGGGTTGTCGCCGGCGCCGAAGAAGCGTCGCGCCACCTGATTCAGCGTGGGGTCGATCTCGACGCCGTCGATCCGCACCTCTGGGTAGAAGCGGCCGTAGGCGCGGCCGATCGTGCCGCCGGCGTTGCCGAGCACGAGCATGCGCTCGGGCGGGTGCGGAAGCAGCGGCGGCAGCATCAGAAAGAGATCCCAGTAGCGGCCGGTCAGGACCGTGTCGGGACGCCACGTCGAATGGGTGGCGACGCCTTCGTTCAGCTCCAGGTCGCGGCCGCCGTGCCCGTTGGAGACGACGCGGATGTACTGGTAGCGCGACTCCGTCTGGTAGATCGCGTTCTTGATGTGCGGGGGCGGGACCGCCAACAGCGCCGCGACCGCGACGGGCGCCAGCAGCCACGCGCCTCCCAGCAGCAGTCCGGCGCCGACGGCGACGCAGGCCGCGGTGCCGACCAGGGTCCGCTGGGTGCCGAGCCAGGGGATCGTCACGAGCGCCGTGAGGAACGTGCCGGCCAGGCTCCCTGCGGTCGAAAGCGCGTAGAGGCGGCCCGCCACCCGGCCGGCCTCGGCAACGGTGTCGAGCGCCAGCCGCACGAGAAACGGCGCGGCGGCCCCGAGAGCCGTGACCGGCACCGCGAAGAGAGCGAGCGCTGCGAAGAACGACCCGACGACGGATCCGACCGAGACCGTGTCGAAGCCGTGGAGTGCCCAGCGGAGGAACGGTCGCGCGGCAAACGGCGTCACGGCCAGAGCGATCGCGGCCACGAGCAGGATCGCCCCGAGCACGCGCGGCTCAGGCCTCCGGTCCGCCAGCCGGCCGCCGAGCCAGTAGCCGAGTGCCAGGTACGCGAGCGTCAGTCCGATGATGTTGGCCCAGACGACGGTGGAGGCACCGAAGTACGGCGCGAGCAGCCGCGAGGCGGAGATCTCGGTCGCGAGCGTGGCGCCCCCGACCAGGAATGCGACGAGCCCGAACCGGGCCTGCGGGGTCACAGACGAGGTTCTAGCGGGTTCCAGCGGTAACCATCGGGCCTTCGACGGTGTAGGAGGGTCGTGCGCGCCTGCGTCACGCTCGTCCTGCTCGCACTGCTCGCCGCCTCGGCCGCGGCCGGTGCGAGCCCTCGTATGACCGCCAAGCTGGTCGCCGCAACCAACGACCTCTCGGCAGGCGCACCGTGGAGCGTGCGAGTTCAGCTCCGGGCGAAGGGCCGGGCGTTGACCCGGCAGCGAGCCGTGCTCAGCGCACGCAGCACCGGCCGCCCGCGTCTCCTCCTGCGCCTTCGGGAGTCCAGAACCCGCGGCGTCTACTCCGCGCGTGTCAGCTTTCCGGCGGCCGGCCGCTGGACGCTGGCCGTGGAGCTCCGAGGGAGGGCGATCCGCCTCGGGGCGGTGGCCGTAGGCCCACGCCGGCCGGATGTCAAAGGGCCGTTCGGTCTGGCCGTCGCCCCGAACGGCCATGTCGCGATCGCGGATCGGGATGCCGACCGAGTCGTGGTCGTCAACCCCCGGACCGGAGCTGCGCGCGTCGTGAGCACCGGCCTCGACGGGCCGATCGCCGTCGCGTACGACTCAGCCGGGTCCCTGTATGCCAATTCGGGCGAGCGGATCCTCCGGCTCGACGGCACCGGCAGCATGCCGATCGCAGGGACCGGGGCGCGTGGCCATTCGGGCGACGGCGGTCCGGCGACCGCGGCGGCGCTTGGCGGGGTCGGCAGCTTCGCGTTCGGCGCCTCGGGGGAGCTCTACATCCCCGAGTACGACAACTGGGTCCGGCTCGTCGGGGCGAACGGGATCATCGGCACGATCGCGGGCACCGGCAGCGAGGGGTTCGCCGGCGACGGCGGCCCGGCCTTGACCGCTGCAATCGCCGCGCCACACGCGCTCGCGGTCGGCACCGACGGAAGCGTCGTCTTCGCCGACTCGCACAACGGCCGAGTCCGCCGCATCGACCGTTCGGGCGTGATCACGACGTTGGCCGGAGGGTTCATCGCCCCCGTCTCGCTCGCAGCGGCGCCCGGCGGGAGCTTCGTCGTGGGCGACGCTCAGACGAACCTGCTCCAGCGGGTCGATCCGGACGGCACCGTGACCGTCGTCGCCTCGGGGCTGCGGCTCCCGAGTGGCATCGCCGTCGACCTGCACGGCGACATCTACTTCTCCGAGTACCACGCGAGCCGTGTCAGCGTCTACGACCTCGAGACCAACCGGATCACCACCGTCGCCCGCTAACGGGTTTGACATGTGACCAATTGGTCACGTATGGTCGGCGCCTGGACGAGGTGTTCAGGGCGCTCTCCGACCCGACCCGACGGAGCCTGCTCGACCTTTTCGCAGAGGACGGGCAGACGCTGAGCGCGCTCGAGCGGCGGCTGCCGATGACCCGCTTCGGCGTCATGAAGCACCTGCGGGTGCTCGAGGAGGCGCACCTCGTGACCACGAGGAAGCGAGGTCGCGAGAAGCTCCATTTCCTGAACCCGGTCCCGATCCGGCTCGTCCACGACCGTTGGGTGAGCAAGTACTCAGAGCCCTGGGCCGCGGCGCTCAGCGAGCTCAAGACCACACTCGAGGAGGGAGCGATGGCTGCGCGAAGGCGCGAACGACGAGCTCTACGGCGGCTGGACGATGATCCTCTCCGGCCTGAAGACGCTGCTCGAGACCGGTGACGAGCTCACGACGCCGGCCTCGCTGCGCTTCGCCGGGGCCGCCGGCGGCTGATCGCCGCGGAGCCTTGCCCTAGTCGGTCGGCTCGTCCGGCTCGTCGTCGGCCGAGTCGACCGGCTCCTCGGGCGGAACCGTCACCTTCTCGGGCGTGATCTCGGCCGGGATGACCGTGATGTCGACCTCGTCCTCGTTCTTGCGGTCGATGAGGATCGTCGAGCCCGGGCCGAGCTCGCGGCCCAGCACGAAGTCTGCAAGCGGGTCCTCGATGAAGCGCTGGATCGCACGGCGCAGCGGGCGGGCGCCCATCGTCGGGTCGTAGCCCTTGTCCACGAGGAGCTCCTTCGCGCTTTCGGTGAGCTCGATCGCGGCCTCGTGCTCGCCCATCTGGTCGCGGAGCCGCTTCATCATCAGCTCGACGATGGTCATGATCTCGTCCTTCGTCAGCTTGTGGAAGACGATCACCTCGTCGATCCGGTTCAGGAGCTCCGGGCGGAAGACCTTCTTCAGCTCGCCCATGATGCGGTCCTTCATCTCGTCGTACGAGAGGCCCGAGTCGTCGCCGACCGAGAAGCCAAGCGTCTGGTTCTTCGAGATCGTCGAGGCGCCGATGTTCGAGGTCATGATCACGATCGTGTTGCGGAAGTCGACCTTGCGCCCCTGGGCGTCCGTCAGCTTTCCGTCCTCGAGGATCTGAAGCAGGATGTTGAACACGTCCGGGTGGGCCTTCTCGATCTCGTCGAGCAGTACGACCGAGTAGGGCTTGCGGCGGACGGCCTCGGTCAGCTGGCCACCTTCGTCGTAGCCGATGTAGCCGGGCGGCGAGCCGACGAGCCGGGACACGGAGTGCTTCTCCATGTACTCCGACATGTCCACCTGGATCATCGCGTCCTCGTCGCCGAAGAGGAACTCGGCCAGCGTGCGCGCCAGCTCGGTCTTGCCGACGCCCGAGGGGCCGAGGAAGATGAACGAGCCCGTCGGGCGCTTCGGGTCCTTGATTCCCGCGCGCGCGCGACGGATCGACTTGGAGACGGCGACGATCGCCTCCTCCTGACCGATCACGCGCTTGTGCAGCTCGTCTTCCATGCGGATCAGCTTCTGCGACTCGGCCTCGGTGAGCTTGAAGACCGGGATGCCCGTCCACATCGAGACGATGTCGGCGATCTCGTCCTCGCCGATCTCGGGCTGCTCGGCGCTGCCCTCCTCGTTGCGCCAGTTCTCCTCGAGCTCGCGCTTCTTCTGGGTCAGCTTGCGCTCCTTGTCGCGAAGCGACGCCGCCTTCTCGAACTCCTGGGCCTCGATCGAAGCCTCCTTGTCCTTGCGCACCTTCTCGATCTCGTCCTCGAGCTCGCGGTAGCGCGGCGGGGCGCTCATCGTCTTGATGCGCATGCGCGACGCCGCCTCGTCGATCAGGTCGATCGCCTTGTCGGGCAGGTGGCGGTCCTGGATGTACCGGTCGGAGAGGACCGCGGCCGCGCCGAGCGCGTCGTCGGAGATCTTGCAGCGGTGGTGCGCCTCGTACCGGTCCCGTAGGCCGCGCAGGATCTGCACGGTGTCGTCCACCGAGGGTTCGTCCACGCGGATCTGCTGGAAGCGGCGCTCCAGGGCGGCGTCGCGCTCGAGGTACTTGCGGTACTCGTCCAGGGTGGTCGCGCCGATCGTCTGCAGCTCGCCGCGCGCGAGTGCCGGCTTGAGGATCGAAGCCGCGTCGATCGCACCCTCCGCCGCACCGGCGCCGACGAGATTGTGGAGCTCGTCGATGAACAGGATGATGTCGCCGCGCTGGGTGATCTCCTTCATCACCTTCTTCAGGCGCTCCTCGAACTCACCGCGGTACTTCGACCCGGCCACGAGGGCCGCGAGGTCGAGTGTGTAGATCTGCTTGCCCTTCAAGAGCTCCGGGACCTGGTTGCCCGAGATGCGGGCCGCGAGCCCCTCGACGACGGCGGTCTTGCCGACGCCGGGCTCGCCGATCAGCACCGGGTTGTTCTTCGTACGCCGCGAGAGAATCTGCATCACGCGCTCGATCTCGGTCTGGCGCCCGACGACGGGGTCGAGCTTCGCCTCGGCGGCCAGCTTGGTCAGGTTGCGCCCGAACTGGTCGAGGAGCTTGGAGCTCTTCGACTTCTCGCCCGGTGCGCCGCCCGCGCCCTGCTGCCGCCGGCCGGGGCCGGAGAGCATGCGGATGATCTCGTTGCGAATCTTCTCGGCGTCGGCGTCGAAGTCGAGCAGGATCCGCGCAGCGACGCCCTCGTTCTCGCGCACGAGACCGAGCAGGATGTGCTCGGTGCCGATGTAGTTGTGACCGAGGGAGAGCGCTTCGCGCAGCGCCAGCTCGAGCACCTTCTTCGCGCGCGGGGTGAACGGGATCTGGCCCGTCGTGACCTCGTCGCCCTGGCCGACGATCCGGGCCACCTGCGCCCGCACCTCCTCGACGGTGATGTCGAGGGACTCGAGCACGCGCGCCGCCAGGCCCTCTTCCTCGCGAAGCAGGCCGAGGAGGATGTGCTCGGTGCCGATGTAGTTGTGCTTCAGTGCGCGGGCCTCGTCCTGTGCGAGGACGACGACCTGCCGGGCTCTCTCGGTGAAGCGTTCGAACAACTCGCTTCCTTCCCCCGCGCGGTCGCGGTGTCGCTGAGGGGCTCATCGTAGCGAACAGGTCGGGGGGTGGCGCATCCCCCGCCAGAGCGTTCGACGCCCGTATCTTTTTGCCTCCAAATGGCATTAAATTGCGGAACAGGGGATGGGTCGGAGGCTCGTATCGCTATTGCTCTTCATGGCCGGCTACATGGCTCTGGCCTCGCTCGGTCCGCTCTGGGCGGCAGGACCCGCACTGACGAGCTTCGTCGCCGCGACGCTGCTGCTCGCGCGGGAACCGGAGCCCGCGCGCATCTAAGAGTGCTTCTCGGGCGATGCTTCGCCGCTCGGGCGCGCGGCACACAGCGCGCCCGGAGGCACCAGTCTCGTGCCGAAAAGTGCTCTATAGGAGAGAGCCGGCCACCTCGGGCGGCGAGGCGTGCCGGCTCAACCTGCCGAGCTCAGACGAGCTCGTATTTGGGCGGTGTCCGGATTCAGGAGCTTGAGCCCGAAGCCGCCGTCGGCGTCGATCGTGACGCGCAGCGGGAAGACGCCGCCGCCTGCGTGGATGCGTTCCTCCGTATTCGACCGACGACCGGCCGAAGGCGTTCGCCCGCGGCCGGCTCGTCGGCTAGACGTTCTCTCGGCGAGGTCGGGCGGCGACCGCACTCCTGCTCGTCCTGTGAATCGGCCTGGGACGGCGCAGGCTCGCGCACAATCCCTCCTCCAAGCCACCGCGAACGAGGGATAGGTGGGAGTTAGACCGGCTCGAGCGCTACTCGGCCTGCTGCGCGAAGTAGCGGCGCACGGCCCAGACCGTCATCAGCAGGATCTTGACGTCGAGCCAGAGCGACCAGTTCTCGATGTAGTAGTTGTCCCACTCGACGCGGTCGCTCAACGAGGTCTTGCCGCGGAGCCCGTTCACCTGCGACCAGCCGGTGATCCCGGACTTGACGCGGTGGCGGTCTCCGTAGCGGTACACCTTCTCCTCGAAGAGGCGGACGTAGTGACTGCGCTCCGGGCGCGGCCCGACCAGCGACATCTCTCCAACGAGCACGTTGAAAAGTTGCGGGAGCTCGTCGATCGAGAGCGCGCGCAGGAAGCGCCCGACCCGCGTCGCCCGGTTCGGCCCGAACTCAGTAGGCCCGGCATGCTCGCCGAGCTGCTCCCGAGCCCAATCTGAATCGCCCTCGCCGTCGGTGGGCGTGCCGCTCATCGTGCGCAGCTTGAGCATGTCGAACTCACGACCGTCGAGGCCCACACGCCGCTGGCGGAACAGCACCGGAGAGCCGACCGAGAGGCGGACCGCAAGCGCTGCCACCGCGAGCACAGGGAGGGTGAGGAGGAGGAGAACGGCGGCGACGGCGCGGTCGGTCAGGTACTTGATGGCGAACTGCCAGCCCTTCGGATCGGATCGACGCGTCGAGAGCAGCGGGAGGCCGCCGATGTAGTCGACGGCAAGGCGCTCGGTCACGCGCTCGAAGAGGCGCGGAACGAGGGAGACGCTCACCCCGAGCTCTTCGCAGCGCTGCAGCTCCCGGAGGAGCACTTCGCTCGGGGCCGTCGAGAACGTGATCACCACGTGCTCGATGCCGTGCTGCTCGATCAGCCGCTCGAGATCCCAGCTGGCTCCGAGGACCGGCGCCGGCAGGCCCGGCTCGTCGAGCGGCTCCTTGTCGATGAACCCGACGGGCTTCAGCCCCAGCTCGGGATGGTCGAGGAGACGGGTCGCCGTCAACCGGCCGATCCGCCCCGCGCCGACGATCAGGGTCGGCTTGGCGAGCTCCCCGTCGCGGCGGCCCCTGAGCAGTGCCCAGTCGAGCGCGACCCGCCCGGCCGCCACGTAGACAGCGCTGAAGGCGAGGAGCCTGAGCGACTGCGAGGCGAGGTCTTCGACCTCTCCGGGAAAGAGGATCCGGAGCGTGAGCATGCCGGCCGAGGCGAGAGCGGTGGCCACGACGACCGCGCGCACGTCGTCGAGCGCCGAGACCCGTAGCCGCCACGAGTACAACCCGCGGAAACGCATGAACAACAGGACGAGCCCGCTGTAGACGACGAGCCAGACCGGCGTGATCCGCAGGATCCCTGCGTCACCCGCCCCGAGCTGCGCCGCGGCAGCGGCTGCGGCCAGCATCCCGGCATCGAGCACCAAGGCCCCGAGGGTCCAGGAGCCGACGCCGTGGAGACGCCGTAGCCCGAGCCTTTCCGAGCGCTCGAGCCCAATCGGCTCCAGCACCGGGAGTGCTTCAGCATTCAGCGATCGGGTCGCCATGTCGCCGCCTGTCTAACTCTAGGTCCGGGTTACTTCCGGGCCTTGCCGAGCTTCCGCAGAGTGGTACCGGCACCGAGGAGCAGCGCTCCGCCGGCCGCCATCAACGCGAGGTCGACGCCCGTGAACGGCAATCCTCCGCGCGGCTTCACGGCTTGCGCGCCGAGTGCCTGCTCGACTGCGCCCTGCACCCCGACCTGCGGGTATCCCTGGAGCGCCGCGTACTTCTGCGCCCGCTGCAAATCAGCCTTCGAGTACGGGTGGTCGAGACGACCGTTGTCCGCGTAGTCTCGATAGATCTGCTGTGGGGTGGCTCCGAACGCCGACGGGGCGACAAGCATGCCCAGCGCGCAAACGGTAACCCCCAGCAGGATCAAACGACGCCGCATATTGCTCTCCTCCTCCTCTTCCCGGCCTCTCGGCCGAGAACCATGTCACTCCCGAGGTCATCTGACCCCGGGCCGTTGCCGCAGAAATTGCCTCTCGCCGACAATTCCCCAGTCCGGTCACAGGCTCCGCTTGTGACCTCTCACAACGTAGACGCGCAGCGTCTCCCTGACAAGGGTGATTTGTCGCGTCCGAAAACACGAGTCGCCACACAGGATTCGGCCGGCGCGCGTACAAAGTGGACCGCCCCGGACCACGAATGACAGACACGTCCATCTCGAGGCAAGACGCAGGAGTGGTCCGTTCTCTTCCCGCGGTCTCTCTGATGGTCGCCGCCTGCGTGCTGGCCTGGGTCGAGACGGGCAGCATCGATGCCGCAGACTGGCTGCTCTACGCGATTTTCGCGGCGCTCCTGCTCGCGCTTGTGCTCGTCGCCGGGACGGCGGTTGCTCCGACTCGGCTGGCCGTCGCCGGGCTCGCCGCGCTGACTGCCTTCGCGGCCTGGCAGGCGATCTCGGCCGCCTGGTCGCCGCTGCCCTCGCTAGCCCGCGACGACGCGCTCCTGACGCTGTTCTACGTCGTCGCGGTCGCGGTCGCCCTCTTCACCGTTCGCAGCCGGCTCGACGGCGTGATCGTGACGAGCGCCGTCGCCGCCGGGACAGGGGCGCTCGCGGTCGCGACAGCCCTGGCAGCGCGATTCGCCTCCGACCTCGGTACGTACTTCGTCGGAGACGGCCGCCTTGCCTGGCCGATCACGTACCCGAACGCCGCGGCCGCGATGTTCCTCGTGGGGCTCTGGCCCGCGCTCGTCCTGGCCGCCGAGCGGCGGCTCCCCGTGGTGGTCCGCGCGCTCGCGCTCGGCTCGGCGGTGGCGGTCCTTGCCGCCTGGCTGATGACCCAGAGCAAGGGCGGCGGGATCGCGCTCGCCGTGTCGGCGACGGTCGTCTTTCTTGTCGCGCCTGGCCGGCTCCGCCTCCTCGTCCCGACCCTGATTGCAGCCGTTCTCGTCGGGCCGCAGTTCGATCCGCTGACGTCGCCGTTCAACGCAGACGCGGCGCTCGCCGATGCAGGCCGGCACGCGGCCTTCACCCTCCTCTGGCTCACTGCGGCGGCCGTGATCGTCGGCGCCGTCTACGCGCTCCTGGACAAGCGCCTCGAGGTGCCGGTACGGGTGCGCCGGGGCGCAGGGGCGCTCGCCCTCCTGGTGGTCGTCGTCGCAGCGATCGCCGTCCCCGTGGCCTTCTTCGCGTCGGTCGCTCACCCTGGCAACTACCTCGGCGACCGTTGGCGCTCGTTCAAGCATGCCCCGCGCGACGAGTACGGCCGCACGCACTTCATCAGCATCGGCTCGAACCGCTACGACTTCTGGCGGGTCGCGCTGACGGAGTTCCGCGACCATCCGCTGGCCGGGATCGGCGCGCGCGGCTTCGGGCCCGCCTACCTCGTCGAGAGGCGAAGCGGCGAGACTCCTGTCCGGGCCCACTCGATCGAGCTCGACGCGCTCAGCGAGCTTGGCGTCATCGGGCTGGTCCTCCTCGCCGCGGGCCTCGTGCCGCTGCTCGTCCTCTGCTTCCGCGGCCTGCGTAGCCGCAACCTGGCGGCGACGGCGGCGTTCGCGACGGCTGCCTACTGGCTCGTGCACGCCTCGGGCGACTGGAACTGGACCATTCCCGCGGTCGGGCTGCCGTTCTTCTTGTTGCTCGGCACGGGGGCGGCCGTGGCCGGCACGCGACCTCTGCGGCGGCGCGAATGGATCCCGGCAGCCGTCGTGTCGGCGGCGATCGCCCTGCTGGCGTTCGCGCCTCCCTGGCTCTCGTCCCGTTTCTCGACGCACGCGCTCGAGAGCTCCTCGTCCACGAGCTCGGACCTGCGCTGGGCCCGGCGCCTGGATCCGCTCACCGTCGAACCGTACGTCGTTCAGGCGCACATCGCGCCCACTCCCGCGGCGGCGATCCCGCCCTTGGTCAAGGCAGCACAGAAGGAGCCGCGGGCAGTCGAGGTCCGGTTCGAGCTCGGGCTCGCGTATCTCCGGGCGAAGAGACCGCTCGACGCACGGCGAGAATTGCGCGCGGCACTCGCGCTCGAGCCCGGCGCGGAGTCGATCGAGCGCGCTCTCAAAAGCGTCCCGCGCCGTCAGTAGGCTTGCGAGGATGAGAGCACTCGTCACCGGCGGCGCCGGGTTCATCGGGTCGCATCTGAGCGAGCTGCTCCTGGCGGACGGCTGGGAGGTGTGGGCGCTCGACGACCTCTCGACCGGAAACGCCGCCAACATCGCGCACCTCGAGGAGCGACGCGACTTCCACCTCGTGGTCGACTCCGTGCTGTCGTCCTCGACCGTCAACGAGCTCGTCAACAAGTGCGACGTGGTCTTCCACCTCGCCGCCGCCGTCGGCGTTCGCCTGATCGTCGAGCAGCCGGTGCAGACGATGGTGACGAACGTCCAGGGGACGGAGAACGTGCTCGACCACGCGAGCCGTTTCGGCAAGCGAGTGATCGTCGCCTCGAGCTCGGAGGTCTACGGCGACCACCGCGAGGAGAAGCCTCTCGAGGAGACGGCGCGACGGATCTACGGGCCGACCACCGCCCGCCGCTGGCTCTACGCCGACTCGAAGGCGATGGACGAGCACCTCGCGCTCGGATTCCACAGCGAGCGCGACCTCGACTGCGTGATCGTCC
>DATAOV010000081.1:0-28105 GCA_036265535.1 Gaiellaceae bacterium
GCGGCCATCACCAGCATCGCCATGTTGATCAGGCCCGCGATCGACATCGCGATGATGACGTCGACCTTCGTGTAGCCGAACAGGCGTCGCGCCTCGTCGTCGTTTTGCGGCACGATGCGGTTCTGGGTCAACGCCGAGTGCAGGTAGATCACGTGCGGCATCACTGTCGCGCCCAGGATTCCGACCGCGAGCAGGACGGACTCGCTGCCGGCGAAGGCAGGCGTGACCGAGTGCTGCAAGACCGTTCCGAGCGGCGGGTGCGCGTAGAAGAGCTCGAGGACGTACGAGACGCCGATCACGCCGACGAAGGTGGCGATCACCGCCTCGAACGTGCGCAGCCCGAAGCGCTGGAGCCCGAGGATCACGAAGGTGCAGACGCCGGTGACCAGCGCCGCCGGAAACAGCGGCCATCCGAAGAGCAGCTGGAAGCCCAGAGCCGCGCCCAGGAACTCGGCGAGGTCGGTGGCCATCGCGATCAGCTCGGCCTGGACCCAGAGCCCGCGCGAGGTGCGGCGCGAGAACTGCTCTCGGCACACCTCCGGGAGGTTGCGGCCGGTGGCGATGCCGAGCTTCGCGGACAGCGTCTGGATCAGCATCGCCATCAGGTTCGAGGCGAGGATCACCCAGCAGAGCGTGTAGCCGAACTTCGAGCCGCCGGCGATGTTGGTCGCGAAGTTACCGGGGTCGATGTAGGCGACGCAGGCGACGAACGCAGGCCCGAGGAACGGGAGGATGCGGAAGGGTCGCGGAAACCCGCGAAGAGCCTCCTCGGCCGCCTGGACGTTGCCGGTGGCGAGCGAATCTGCGCGCGTCGCCATCATGCGCTGAGTCTAGCGAAAGTTAGGCGTGCCTAAACTTTTGCGAGCCGCAGGTCCGGCAGGTTGCGCCAGCGCTCGTCGACGTCGAAGCCGTAGCCGACGAAGAACTCGTCCGGGACGGTGAAGCCGACGTAGTCGACCGGCAGGTCGTCGACGAGCCGGCGGTACGGGCGGTCGAGCAGCGCCGCGACCCGCAGGCTCTCGGGCCGCCGCAGCTCAAACAGCTTGCGCAGGTAGTTGAGCGTGAGGCCGGTGTCGACGACGTCCTCGACGAGGAGCACGTCGTGCCCGGCGAGCGGGATGACGGTGTCCTTCAGCAGGCGCACACGCGAGTGGCCGCCGGTGTCGGCTCCGTTGTAGCCGGCCAGTTCGACGAAGTCGACCTTGTGCGAGCTCGGGATCGCGCGCGAGAGATCGGTGAGGAAGACGAAGCTCGCCTTGAGGAGCGCGATCAGAAGCAGGTCCTTCCCCGCGTAGTCCTCGGCGATCTGCGCGCCGAGCTCGCCGACGCGCCCCTGTAGCTCCTCGGCCGAGAGGAACACGTCCCCGACTCGAGGGTCGGAGGCGCCTATGAGACCAGATCGAGCCGGTATCGCTGGGCGAGCCGCTCGATGTCGCGCTTGTAGAAGAGCTTCACCTGTACGTCGGGATAGCGCTCGCGGAGCTTGCGCAGCTTGCGGTTCTTCCGCGTCACCAGGCGCTGCTTCATCATCGTGATCTCGAGGAAGAGACCCTGCTCGGGAAGGTAGAAGTCCGGCGTGAACGCCTCGGTCACGCGCCCGTCCTCGTCCTGCTCGAGCACGAAGGTGCGCGGCTCGTAGGCCCAGCGAACGCCGTAGAAGTCGAGCACCTTGGCGCACTCGCGCTCGGCCTCGTTGGCGAACCGTGGCGCCTCGTCGCCGCAATACGCCTGGAAATCGCCGATTTCTGTCACCTTGCGCAAGAGTAGCAACGCCTGCGGACGCGACCGCCGAGGGGACTTGATAGAAGACGCACCCGCATGGCCAGACTCAACCTCACTCCGCAGAAGCGCGAGTTCTTCGACCTGTACACACAGGCGTCGGCCAACACGGTCGAGATCGCCCGCCTGCTCGTGGAGCTGCTCGACGGCTTCCCTGACGGCGGCGAAGCCCTGATCGGCCGGATCAAAGAGCTCGAGCATCAAGGCGACCGCCTCACCCACGAGATCGTGCTGCTCCTGAACAAAACCTTCGTGACCCCGTTCGACCGGGACGACATGTATCGGCTCGCCGGCGCGCTAGACGACATCTGCGATCACATCGACGAGGCGGCGGACAACCTCGGCTCCTACGGCGTCGAGCGCGTGCCGGAGAAGGCACGCGAGCAGGCCGGTGTGATCCTGCGGGCGACGACGAAGCTCGACGAGGCGGTGCAGAGGCTGGAGGGATTCAAGGACTCGAGCAGCCAGCTGGCCGAGCTGCGGGCCCTCGAGGACGAAGGCGATGCGCTCGAGCGGGACGCGGTGGCCGAGCTCTTCCGCTCGACCGACGACGCGAAGACGATCATTCGCTGGAAGGACATCCACGAACGCCTCGAGGAGGCGGTCGACGCGCTCGAGAACGCCGCGGACGTTCTTGAGGCGATCGTGGTGAAGAACCGGTAGCCACGGCGTGGACAATGTCTTGCTGGTCGTCGTGGTGCTTGTCGCACTCGGCTTCGATTTCACCAACGGTTTCCACGACACGGCGAACGCCGTCGCGACCTCGGTCTCGACACGTGCGCTCTCGCCGCGGCTCGCGGTGGCGATCGCGGCGGTCGCGAACCTCGCCGGCGCCTTCGTCACGACGGCCGTGGCCAAGACCGTCGGCAAGGGGATCATCGACACGGGTCTCGCGAACGAGAAGACGATCCTGGCCGCGCTCTTCGGCGCGATCACTTGGAACCTGATCACCTGGCGGCTCGGCCTACCGTCGAGCTCCTCGCACGCGCTCATCGGCGGGCTCGTCGGCGCCGCCATCGCGCAGTCCGGGCTGGCCGGCGTCCAGTGGCACGGGATCGTGCACAGCGTCGCGATCCCGGGTCTGGTGGCTCCACCGATCGCCTTCGCGGGGGCCTTCCTGCTCCTGATCGCGATCTACTGGCTGCTCCTCCGTGTGACGCCCGGGTTCGCCAACCGCACGTTCCGGCTCGGGCAGCTCGGATCCGGGACGTGGGTGGCGTTCACCCACGGAGCCAACGACGCGCAGAAGACGATGGGCGTGATCGCGCTGGCACTCTTCGAGAGCGGGCACATCTCCCACTTCTACATCCCGACCTGGGTGATCGTGACCGCGGGCCTGGCCATCGGCGCCGGCACGTATGCGGGTGGCTGGCGGATCATGCGCACCCTCGGACAGCGTGTGATCAACATGGAGCCGGCGAGCGGCTTCGCCGCTCAGACGACCGCCGGGCTGACCATCTACCTCGCGACGAAGCTCGGGTACCCGCTCTCGACCACCCACGTGATCTCGGGCTCGGTGCTCGGTGCCGGCGCGACCAGGCGGCTCTCCGCCGTCCGCTGGGGAGTTGCCGGCAACATCGTCTTCGCCTGGCTGCTGACGATCCCGGCGGCCGCCCTCGTCGCGGCGGCCCTCTTCTGGCCGGTGGAGGCGCTCTTCTAGGCCTGAAATACACTTCGAGCATGCCGGAGGCTCGAAACGGCGGCTCGCTCACGATCGCGCAGATCTCCGACATCCATTGCGGAGGCCCCGACTTCGTGCCGAACCTCCTCGAGCGCGCGATCCGGGAGATCAACGACCTCGAACCGGACATCGTCATCTGCTCGGGCGACCTGACCACGTTCGGCTTCAAGCACGAGTACGCGCTGGCGAGGTCGTACCTCGAGCAGGTCGAGTGCGAGTCAGTGGTCGTGATCCCGGGCAACCACGACTCTCGCAACGTCGGCTACGTGCACTTCGAAGACATGTTCGGCGACCGCAACTCCGTGCTGCGGCTCGGCGGCGTGACCGTCGTGGCCGTGGACTCGACCGAGCCTGACCTCGACCACGGCCAGATCGGGCGCGGCCGCTACCGGTGGATCGAGGAGCAGTTCGCCGAGGCCGGCGACCTGCGCATCTTCGTCCTGCACCACCACCTGCTCCCGGTGCCCGGCACCGGGCGCGAGCGCAACGTCGTCTACGACGCGGGCGACGTGATCGAGTGCCTCCAGCGGGCCGGGGTCAACCTCGTCCTCTCCGGGCACAAGCACGTGCCGTACGCGTGGCGGCTGGAGAACCTGTTCGTCGTCAACGCTGGGACGGTCTCCTCGCAGCGCCTCCGCGGCAAGACGCGGCCCTGTTACAACGTGATCGAGGTCACCGACCGGCACGTGGACGTGTGGCGCAAGTACCCGTTTCACGGGCAGGAGCGGATCATCCAGTTCTCGACGGAGACGCTCGCGTTCGAGAAGTACACGACGCGGATCGAAGACGAGGTCACAGCAAGGACCTGATGAGAGCCCTGGCGATCGCAGACGGGGAGCACTACGCGCCCGTGGTGCGGGACGCGCTCGCCGCCTTGCCGTACGAGTTCCTGGCCGTCTGGCTCGCGGGCGGGACCGAGAAGCTGCGCGGCGGGGACGACTACGGGGTGCCGGTCGTGGACGAGCTCGAGGCGGCGATCGCGGAACTTGAACCGGACGTCGTGGTCGACCTCTCGGACGAGCCGGTGCTCGGCCCTCGCGAGCGCTTCGCCGTGGCGAGCCGGGTGCTCGCCCTCGGGCTCCAGTACGTCGGCGCCGACTTCCGCTTCGACCCGCCCGACCTGGCGCCGTTTCCGCTCCCGTCGCTCTCGGTCGTCGGCACGGGCAAGCGGGTGGGCAAGACGGCGGTCACGGGCCATCTGGCACGCCTGCTCGCAGCCGACCGCGACGTGGTCGTCGTGGCGATGGGCCGGGGTGGACCGCCCGAGCCAGAGGTGGCCGAGGTCAGGCCGACGCTCGAGCGCCTCCTCGAGCTCTCGCGCGCTGGCCGCCACGCGGCCTCCGACTACCTCGAGACCGCCGCACTGGCGGGCGTGGTGACGATCGGCTGCCGACGGTGTGGCGGCGGGCTCGCGGGAGCGCCCAGCGAGTCGAACGTACTCGCAGGCGCCGCGCTTGCCGCCGCACGCGAGCCGGACCTCGTCGTCTTCGACGGCAGCGGCGCTGCGATTCCGCCGGTCGAGACGGACGCGCGTGTGCTCGTGACAAGCGCCGCCCAGCCCGTCGAGGTGGTGGCCGGCTACCTGAACGCGTTCCGCATCCTCATCTCCGACCTCGTCGTCCTGACCGGTGCGGAAGGGAGCTCGGGCTACGAGCAGCTCGCGCACGCGATCGCGGGGGTGAAGGACGTGCCGGTGCTGCCGGTCGTCCTGCGGCCACGGCCTTCAGAGGCGATCCTCGGGCGGCGGGTCGCGTACTTCTCGACAGCGCCCGAGGAAGCTCACGAGACCATCGGCAGGCACCTGCGCGACGAGCACGGGGCCGACGTCGTCCTCGTGTCCGGCAACCTGGCCCGCCGCAGCGACCTGCGCGAGGAGCTCGAGCGCGTGGAAGCCGACGTCTTCCTGGTCGAGATCAAGGCCGCGGCGATCGACGTCGTCGCCGAGGCCGCGTCGGAGCGCGGGGTGGAGGTGGTGTTCGCCGACAACGAGCTCGTCCCGGTCGGCGTGCACGACCTCGACACCGAGCTGATCCGGCTGGCGGATGCCGCGGCGGAGCGAGAGGCGGTGCCCCGTTGACCGACCGTCGGTACCGGCAGCCTCTGCCGCTCGGCGGCGAGGACGGCCTGCCGTTCTCGAAGGGCCTGATGGCCCGGGCGCTGATCGCGGCCGGCTTCTCCGCCGACCGCGCCTACGAGCTCGCGCTGGCCGTCGAGGCCGATCTGGCCGCGAGCGACCGGCAGTCGATCTCCTTCGAGCGGCTTGACCAGCTGGCACGCGAGTCGCTCGGCGACGACAGCAGCAAGGCGATGCGGCAACTGCGGCGCTACCGCGATCTCTACGAGCTCGACCTGCCGATCATCCTGCTCCTCGGCGGCGCCACCGGGACGGGGAAGTCCTCGGTCGCGACCGACGTCGCCTACCGGCTGGGGATCACGCGCGTGACCTCGACCGACTTCGTCCGCCAGACTATGCGCGCGTTCTTCTCGCGCGAGTTCATGCCGTCGGTGCACTACTCGAGCTTCGAGGCCGGGCGCGCGATGGCCGAGGAGGACACCGACGCGAGCGAGGCCGTGCTCGACGGCTTCGTCCAGCAGACGCGTGACGTGCTCGTCGGCGTGCAGGCTTCGATCGACCGTGCCCTCGAGGAAGGCTGGTCGATGGTGCTCGAGGGCGTGCACCTCGTGCCGGGGATGCTGCCGAGGGAGATCGAGGGAGCGCTCGTCGTCCAGTGCGTGCTCGGGATTGCCGACGCGGAGGCCCACGCGAGCCACTTCTGGATTCGCGACACCGACTCCGAGGGCATGCGGCCCTACGAGAAGTACCTCGACTCGTTCGACGACATCCGGCTCGTCCAGGCGTACATCCTCGGCCGGGCCCGCAAGCACGGCGTGCCGGTGATCGAGAACGGCAACATCGAGGACGCGATCGCCGAAGTGATGGAGCTCGTGCTGGACGCAGCGGAGCCGGTGAAGGTGCGGCCATGACGCAGACCGAACCGGAACGGAGGGTCGGCGCCCTAGGCAGCGAGGCGCGCTTCTGTCTCTGCGAGAGCTACGCGCGCGTGACCGAGCGCGCCGCGCTGGCCGGTGCGCGCTGGCTCGGGCGCGCCGACCAGGAGATCGCGGAAGAGGACGCCGCCACCGCGATGCGCCTGGCGCTCGAGCACCTGCCGATCGACGGCAAGGTCGTGATCGGGGCGGGCGGCGAGACGAGTCACCTCGAAGCGGGCGAGAAGCTCGGCTCGGGCGGCCTCGAGGTCGACCTGGCGCTCGACCCGCTCGAAGGGCGTGGCGTGGTCGCACGCGGCGGCTACGGGGCGATGTCGATGGTCGCCGTCGGAGAGCCGGGCTCGTTCCAGACGCTGCCGGACATGTACATGCGGAAAATGGCCGTGGGGCCGAAGGCGCGTGGCGCGATCGACCTCGGCAAGCCGGTCGGCGACAACATCCGAGCGATCGCCGAGGCCTTCGGGCGGATGGTCAACGACGTCACGACGATCGTCCTCGACCGGCCGCGTCACCACGACCTGATCGAGGAGATCCGCGTCGCCGGCGCTCGAATCAAGTTGATCCAGGACGGCGACGTGACAGCCTCGATCTCGGCGGCGATCCGCGGCACCAACGACCACCTCGCGGTCGGGATCGGCGGCACGCGCCAGGCGGTCCTCTCGGCGGCGGCGCTGCGGTGCCTCGGCGGCGAGCTCCAGGCGCAGCTATGGCCGACCTCGCGCCGCGAGGTCGAGGCCGCCCGCGAGGGCGGGGTGGAGGACGTCGAGAGGGTGTTCACGATCGAGGACCTCGCTCCGGGCGAGGTGATCGTCGTCGCGACGGGTGTCTCCAACGGCGACCTGCTGCGCGGCGTGCGCTTCCTCGCCGACAGCGCCCGGACGCATTCGCTCGTGATGTGCACGCGCTGCAACTGGGTGCGCTTTGTCGACGGCATCCACTTCTTCGCCCGCGAGCGGCGCGAGGAAGTGCGTCTGCTCGGCTATTGACGGTACGCTGAGGCCAATGCCGACTCGTGACGACGTACTCGAGGCGCTGAGAGGCGTCGAGGACCCCGAGCTCGGGATGGACATCGTCGAGCTGGGCCTGGTCTACGACGTCGAGGTCGCCGGCCCGCGCGTCAAGGTGCTCTACAGCCTCACGTCGATGGGCTGCCCCGCCGGGCCGCTGATCCAGCAGAACGTCGAGGAGACGGTCATGGCGATGCCCGAGGTCGAGGACGTCCAGACCGAGCTGACGTGGGACCCGCCGTGGACGCCGGACAAGATGTCCGACGACGCGAAGTTCATCCTCGGCTTCGGCTAAGGGGATTGATCCTCGCGACCCTGGGAGATCCACCTAATGAAGCTCAGCGAGGCGCCCTGCGACTACATCCACGTCCGGCAAATCCGCTTCCGCACCCTCGTTGAGGAGGGCGAGGACAGAGGCGGCGAGTGCTCTGCGTAGCGCGTCGGGCTCAACCGACCCGACGTGTGTGCGGTCGAAGTCCGCGAGAATCTCAGGCGGAAGCTGGTCGTAGCCACGCGCCTGCACGGCCGGTAGCCTGCGGCGGAGACACGCGAGCGAGAGGGCGTGATCTCGCACCGCGCCGACGTAATGCTCCGCCTGCCACACGCGGCCACGCTCGATGCACGCCCGTGCGTGCAGCGCATAGATGACGCCCCACCCGAAGATGTCTCCTGCGACCGCGGGCGTGGGAATGAAGAGGCTCCCCTGCGGCCGGCGGCGAGCCTCAAACTCCTCCCCAGCCGTCTCGCCAAAGAGAAGCTGGAATCGCGGCCCTGCCGGGCGGAACTCCGTCGCCGATGTCATGGAGAGGTCGAACTGCAGTGCCTCTGGCAGCAGGAATACGCGGTAGCTGGTCGGCCCCGCTGTGAGGTTGGCGAGCTGTACCGCCTCTAGCTCCTCGGTGAGCGTTCGCGTCCAGCCGTCGAGAACGTGCGCGACCGGCACACCGTCAGCGATCCCGAAAGTGAGGTCCAAGTCGGAGAAGCGGTCGCCGTCTCCGACAGCGAGCGAGCCAACAGCGGCTCCGGCGACGACGCGCTCGTCTTCCTCCGCAAGCTGAAGCATTCGCGCACGCAGCGCGTTTCGCTGTTCGACGGTGAACACAGCTGGGCGATCCTAGCTCCGCCGAACTCGCGGGCCAGGATCCGTTCCAGGTCAGCATCGATGGCCGCTACGACCTCAGCGACCTTGAGCGCGATGGCGGCTCTGGCGAAGGTTCGTCGTGTAGACGAGGCAGAGCCAAGCCGAGGGTTTCAGTCGACCGGCTCTGCGACATGTACGGCCCCAGGGCGGCGGTTTGAGCGAGTACCGCGCGTAGAAGCTCCGGTTGCCTTTGACCGGCGTGATGATCACGTACGTGCTGGCCCCTAAAAGCCTCCAGCGACGAGGAACCTGCTCATCGCCGAGGCTAGGGCGAAGGATCTACCTCGGAGCTGCTCCAGTCGTCCATCGTGGTGACGATGGATCGGACGCTCACGCTTCGCCGGTTGGCGTTGCGGGCCTCGGCGGCGCAGCCGGAGGCGGCCGCGTCCGCGCGGCAAGGACGATCAGGGCGACACTTCCTCCGACGATGAGCGCGCCGCCTATCAACAGCCCGATCGCAACCCAGAGTAAGAACGAGAGCTTGGCCCCGAGGTCGACATCGGCCGCGACGCCGCGCGAGCCGTCTGCATTCATAAGGACGACCGACCAGTCGCCCTCACGCACCTTCCAGGTGACGGTTTGCCTTCCCTGGCCCGAGGCCGACGCCGCCCAGAAGTTCTGGGCGGTCGGGGGTCGCCGCGGCGCACCTCCCGCAATCTGACGGTACTCGGCCCGGAACGGATCGAAGTTGATGTCCTCGACGTCGGCGTGGGCGACGCGCCCGAGGTAGCCGGCGACGGCCGCCTCCGGGCCGATTCCGATGAAGAGCGGCTTTGCAGCGGCGCCTTCGCCGCGGATGCGTACCTTGCCGAGCCAGTTGCCGTTCCAGATCCAATTCGGCCCACCGGCGTCCACCTCGAGCCGCTCACGCGTCAGCGCGTAGGTCGACGTCGCAAACCGTTCAGTCGGCGTCGTCAGATACCCGCCCTCGCGCTGGGTGCGGTCGGCCCAGAGCAGGAAACCGCCGCCCACCGCCAGTCCGAGCCCGAGCAGGGCCACAATGCTGCCGAGGACGATGAGAACGACGCGGCCGGTACTCAGTGCTGCCTCCCTCGGGCGCTCAACTCGGCCTCCTAGAGTCCCTGGTACTCGACCAGGACCGCGACCGGTTGGCCTCGCTCATGGATGATCGACGCCACCTCATCGCCCGGTTTGAGCTCCCGCACGACACTTCTTCCCGCGGGCACGGCGAGATCGTCTTCGACGTTGAAGGCTCCAGGCTTGCCAATCGCAAGCCGAACGCGGGCGCCCTCGAAGTCACTCGCCAGTGACAGGAAGACCCGGTCGTACTTGACGAACCCCGTGCTCTTGCACGGCGGAAGCGCCACCATTACGCGTTCGAGTGGTGCGACTACTTCCTGGAACGCTCCTGCGGCCACCGTGACCACCTCCCAAAGCGTCGGTGGCAACATCCTGCCCGCAGAGAAGCTAGCTCCGTGTGAGAGCGGAAGTCAACGCTCGAGCCACCCGGCCCGACCTAGCGTCGGGTCGCCGCCGGGGTTCCGCCCTCTAGGCAGGACGTCACCCCGGCGCGGGTCTGCACTATCCGGGCATGATGCCGGCGACGTTCTCGAGGGCGTTGCGGACGTTGTCGGAGAGGAGCGTGATCGCTCCGATCACGGCGAGCGTGATCACAGCAAGAACCACGCCGTACTCCGCCATCGTCTGCCCCTCTTCGCGCTGGCGCAGCGAACCGGCAGCGACCTGCACGAAGGTGAAGAGCTTCATCATTTGATTCACCTCCTTCGCTGAGTCTTCGGCGCAACGGTCCGCGCCGCCTTCTTGCCTCAGTTCTGGCGTTTATCGTTCCGATCCGCCGCGGAGTTCATCCCTCGTGCTGGTGTTCTTGCGTCCTGCGACTCCTGGCAGCATGTCTTCTATGGACCATGCGTCCCACGCTCATGCGCGGGAATCGCTGAATCGCTCGGCCTTCAGCGCAACGACCCATTGCCTCACCGGCTGCGCGATCGGTGAGGTTCTCGGCATGGTGATCGCCACGGCCTTGGGATGGGGGAATGCCGCCTCCATCGCGATTGCGGTCGTCCTCGCCTTCTTCTTCGGCTACGCGCTGACCCTTGGCCCAGTGCTCCGTGCCGGCGTGCCGTTGCGCCGCGCGCTTCCGCTTGCGTTTGCCTCCGATACCGCGTCGATCGCCGTCATGGAGATCGTCGATAACGCGTTCATCCTGCTGGTGCCGGGCGCGATCGAGGCCGGACTCGGGGAGGCCCTGTTCTGGTGGAGCCTCGGCCTGAGTCTCGTAATCGCCTTCGCCTTCGCGTTCCCGCTCAACCGCTGGCTGATCGCACGCGGGCGTGGCCACGCTGTGCTTCACGAATACCACGGGCACTAGCCGGGACTCGGCCCATCGGCGTGCGCGCCCATCTGCGCGCCGACACCAATCGCCTGACAGGCCGTGTTTCTGGACGTTTGGGGGGCGCACTCTGCTCGCTGATCGCACATACCGCGTTGGGGTGGTCGGTGCTGCGGTGCTGACCGCCCCGCCGGGGAGGCGCGATCGAGCAGCTAGCTCGGCGCTAAGCCGATCGGGTCGTTCTGCCGACAATAAGGATCGAGCCGGGGCACCGGCATCTCTCCCCCCGCCGGGGGCGTCGGCTAGCCGCAGAGCCCAGGCGCCCCGCCCCGGCTTGTATCGGCCAAGGGTCTAGCTTCGGCAAACGCGGCGTGGTAGACCTGCGCGGTGGGCTTCTTCGCCCGGCTGTTTCGGAGCTTCCGGCGCAAGCCGACGCTGACCGTCTTCGCCGAAGAGGATGCCTACACCAGGCTTCACGGCGCGCGAAGCGGCGAGGTGAGCGTCACCCCGGTCCCGCCGCCGGCTCCGAGAACCCTGCCGCGTTTCCGCGGCGACTACCTACGCCGCTGCTTCGAGGAGCGGCTCGACCGCCGCCGCCCCGCGCACCTCTAGGCTGCGGCGGCGAGACAAGATGTCCGACGACGCGAGGTTCATCCTGGCTTGGGCTAGGCGCGCGGACTGCGAGCGTGTCAGCGCATCAACTGGTACGGCACCGACGCCAAAATCACTCGCGGCTCGAAGAGGAGCAAGCGCTTCAGATAGAGGGCTCGCTGGTTGTGGAGCGCCCGGCGCGGACCGCGAAGGACGAGTTCGGGCATGACGACGATCGCTTCGGTCGTCCCGTCGTCGGTCAACCGCCGGAGATAGGACAGCAACGGTGTGCCGATGTCGCGGTACGGAGCCTCGTCGACCTCGAGCGGGATCCGAGGACCCTGGGCGAGCCACTCTCTCCGCATGGCCTCCCCCTCTTCGGCGCTGAAGGCGAAGGTGACCGCACGGGTGTCCTTGATCCCGAGGGTACGGGCGTAGTTGACCGCACGCATCGAAGCGGCGTTCACGTCCGAGACAAGGACACGGACGACAGCCCCCTCGGGCGCTGCCTCGCTGATGCCGGCCAGGACGGGTACGTCGGCGACCACCACCCCCGGCTCGGCCAGGAGGCGCAGTTTCAGAAGCAGCGCGCGTGGCGTTCTGATTGCCTCGAATAGCGACGCGCGCTGAAAGAGCTCCGGGATCACGACGGTGACGAAGGCCGATTCACCTCGCGGTGATCGCCAGACCTGCTCGAGCACCGCCTCGGTCACGCCGAGCGAGCGATCGAGTATCTGGAGATGGGAGCGCTCGTCGGTGAAACGGAACCAGCGGGGCTTGATACCCGGATCCGTGCCACGCGCTGGAACGTGGATCGCCCGATACTCGCCCGAGCTCGTCGTCTCGGCGAACCAGAGTGCATCGCTTGTCGCCCCGTCGATCGTTTCGACCAGAAGCAGCGTCGTATTACTCGGTGGCGGCGCCGCGACGACTGCGGCCGCGCCGGCGCGGAGCCTCCGTTCGATCCCGCGGTAGTGGTGACGGATCGCGTAGGAGATCAAGACGAGCAACGGGATCGCCACGATCACGATCCAGGCGCCGGCGGCGAACTTCGTCACGATCACCACGGCCGCGACGACACCGGTCGCGGTCGCGCCGACTCCGTTGATGCAAGCGCGGTAGCGCCAGCCCGGTCCGCGGACCCGCTTCCAGTAACGGACCATCCCCGCCTGCGAGAGCGTGAAGGCTGTGAAGACCCCGATCACGTAGAGGTGGATGAGCGAGTTGACGTTCGCGCTGTAGATCCAGAGCAGCAGTCCCGCCAGCGCCGCGAGGACGAGCATCCCGTTGGAGAAGACGAGCCGGTCCCCCAGGTTCGTGAACTGACGGGGCGCGAAGCCGTCCCGCGCCATCAGAGCAGCGAGCCGGGGGAAGCCCTGGAAGGACGTGTTCGCGGCGAGGACGAGGACTCCGAGAGTCAAGCCCTGCACGGCGTAGTACATGAAGCCGCCGGCCGAGCCGGCCGGGAAGGTCGCTCGAGCGATCTGGGAGACGACCGACGCGGTATCGCTCGGCCGTGCGTGCTCTTGGACAGCGAGGTAGGAGACGCCGAGGAAGAGCGTGATCGCGATCCCGCCGAGGACGCCCAGGGTCGTCGCGGCGTTCTTGCCGTGAGGGCGCCGAAAGGCGTTGACTCCGTTCGCAATCGCCTCGACCCCGGTCAGCGCGGTCGAGCCGGAGGAGAAGGCGCGGAGCAAGACGAAGACGGTGACGCCGCCGACACCTGTCGCGATCGGATCGGGAACGACGGCGTGGGGTGTCTGGCCGAAGAGCGTCTTCGCAAGACCTACCCCGACCAGCACGAACATCGCAGCGACGAACGCGTACGTGGGTAGCGCGAAGGCAAGCCCCGACTCGCGAACGCCACGCAGGTTGACGAAGACGATCACGCCGAGGCAGGCGAGCGAGAGCACCACTTTGTGCGGCTCGAGCGAAGGAGCGATCGAGGTCACCGCGAAAATCCCGGCGGCGATCGAAACCGCGACCGTGAGCACGTAGTCGGTGAGCAGCGCCGCGGCCCCGACGAGGCTCGGGAAGGTGCCAAGGTTGTCCTTGGCGACGATGTAAGCGCCGCCGCTCGTCTCGTATGCCTGCACCGTTTGTCGGTAGGAGATGACGACGATCGCCAGCAGCGCTGCAATGCCGATCGAGATCGGGAAGACGAGATAGGCCGCCGCGGCGGAGGCCGCGACAAGAACGACGAGTGCGGACTCAGTTGCGTAGGCGACCGACGAAAGCGGATCCGAGGCGAAGATCGGCAGCGCCAAGGTCTTCGACAGCAGCGTCTCCTCGATCTCACCGGTCGCCATCGGCCGACCGACGATCGCCCGCTTGAGTGGCCGGACTCTCTGCGATTCGACGGTCGCGCGGCTCACGCCGCCGCCCGCGCGCGTGCTCCGGCCCCGGTGGTGATCATCACGCGACATGGCGCGTCCTGGAGCACTGACCACACGTCGCGCGAAAACGGCTGGCGAAAGCCGCGCTGAGATTCAACGGCTGCTCCGACCACGATCATCGAGGCGCGCACCTCCTCGGCGGCCTCGGCGACGGCCCGCCCAAGCTCGCCGGGCCGCGCTCGCACGACCTTTGCGTGCGCGCTGATCCCGTAGCTCTCCGCGAGCGCACGCTCGCGGTCTAGCTCAGCCCGAAGCGCAGCTTGCTCGGTCTTGAAGTGCGCGTCGAGGGGCAGTTCCCAGTCGACGAAGAGCGGCGCGATCAAGAGGACGCGCGAACCCCGGTCTGCTGCGAGCAGACAGGCGAGGTCGAGCGCATGACTGGTGTGCTCGGGCTCGAGCAGCGGGACAACCACCATCCGTTGACGGCCGGCGAGGCCGTGAGCCGCCCGTCGCAGCCGACGGCGGACGACTTCGAGTCGGTGCACGGAGAACACGCGGCTGAGACGCCCCACTCCGCCACCGTAGGTCGAAGCACATCAGGGCCGTCTCAAGATCGCGCGGCCGTTGCTCAAGATGCTCTCAAGACGGCCGCACGAAGCGATAGCCGGCGCCTGGCTCGGTAAGCAGAAAGCGCGGGCGCGCCGGGTCCGGCTCGATCTTTCGGCGTAGCTGAGACACGTAGACGTGCAGGTAATGGGACTCGGCTCCGTAGGCCGGTCCCCAGACCTCGCGCAAGATCGTCGGGTGCGTGAGCAGCTTTCCCTCGTTGCGGACGAACAGGCGCAAGAGCTCGAACTCGGTCGGGGTCAGCGGCACCGGCTCGCCTCGAACCGTCACCAAGCTTCGCTCCAGGTCGACCACGAGCTCTCCGAGCTCGATGACCGGAGCAGTCGGAGCTTCAACTCTCCTGAGCGCGGCACGGAGGCGGGCGAGCAGCTCGTCGATCCCGAAAGGCTTGGTCACGTAGTCGTCGGCGCCCGCGTCCAACGCGGCGATCTTCTCCTGCTCGTCGCCCACCGCCGAGAGGACGAGCACCGGCGCATTCGTCCAGCGGCGAAGCTCGCGGCAAACCTCCACTCCGCTCCCGTCCGGGAGCACCAGGTCGAGGATGACGCCGTTCGGCGGGTGCATTGCAGCGCTGGCCAGGGCCTCCTCCGCCGTTGCAGCGACCTCGACCTCATACCCGGCTCCCTGAAGGCTCGTCCGCAGTGCCCGCAGGATCTGCGATTCGTCGTCGACCACGAGGATCAGAGGGCTGCTCATCTGGCGAGCGCCGTGCGTTCGGCAATAGCCGGCAGCTCGAGGACGAAGGTCGATCCGGTTCGACCCGGCACTGCAGGTTCGACCCAGACGCGCCCACCGTTCGCCTCGGCGAATCCGCGGGCGATCGCGAGGCCAAGGCCGCTTCCGCGCGCAGCGCCGCTTCCCCGCTCGAACGCGTCGAAGATCCGATCGCGGTCGCCCTCGGCGACACCAGGGCCCCGGTCGCTGACACGGACGATGGCACGTCCAGACACGGCAGCGACGGACACTTCGACCGGATCTGTCGGGGAAGAGAACTTCAGGGCGTTCTCCAGCAAATTGACGAGCACTCGCTCGATGTGCGCCGCGTCGACCCGAAGCGGCGCCAGGTCCGACGGCAGTTTCACCTCGACACGATCAGCTTCCGCGCCGAGTTGCTCGAGCGCCCGCGCCAACAACGTGTCGATCGTCCACAGCTCCGGTTTGCGCAGGGCGGGACCGGCGTCGAGGCGGGAGAGGTCGAGCAGGTTTTCGACGAGACGCTCGAGGCGGCTCACTTCGATCCGAATCGTTTCGAAGAGCCCTTTCCGCTCCGCTGCGCTCAGCTCGAAGGTCGGGTTGTCGAGCCCTTCGCTTGCAGTCCGGATCGCAGTGAGCGGTGAGCGGAGATCATGGCTCACTGCACGCAGGACCGCGGTCTTGACCGCGTCGCTCTGCCTGAGTTTCTCGGCCTCGACGGCCTCCCGCGCCAGCCGGCGGGAGCGGGTCGCCAGCTCGCTGACGACAACGGCCACGGCGATGTAGACGGCGAGCGCGACCCAATTCGCGGAGTCATGCAGGGCGAACGTGTGAACTGGCGGGAGGAACAAGAAGTTGAACGTCAACATCGATGCGATCGAGACCGGAATCGCGTAGGCCAAGCCGTAGGTGACGGCAACCGCCACGACTGCGATCACGTAGAGAACCCCCAAGCTGAGGACCGGAGCGACGGGGCGCAAGACGAAGATCGCTCCCGTTACGAGCGCAACTGCGACGAGGCTCAAGAGACCTCCTGTGATACGCGTCGCCCACATTCCGCTGGCCCATGAGCTTGTCATTTCGCCTACGGAGGATAGGTCGGCCACGCCACGCGGCCCCGCGGATTGCACGGTTCCAACATCGAGCCCCGCCGGCGTGTCCACATTTGGCGGCTAGATCGTCAGCACGATCTTTCCGAACTGCTCCGCCGCCTCCATCCGCTCGTGGGCCGCGCGGGCCTCTTCGAGAGGGAAGGTCGAGTCGACCACCGGCTTGGCGCGGCCGCTCTTGACCAGCTCGTAGGCGCCCTCGAAGTCCTCCTTCGTGCCCATCGTCGAGCCGTAGATCGTCAGCTGCTTCCACCAGATGCGGTGCAGCGCCGCCGGCGGGTTGGGTCCGCTGGTCGCGCCGCAGACCGCGATCCGGCCGCCGGCCCGCGCCGACTGGAGCGAGCGCTGCCAGGTTGCCTCGCCGACGTGCTCGAGCACGACGTCGACGCCGGCTCCGCCGGTCGCCTCCTTCACCGCTGCGGCCACGTCGCCGCTCGCGTGATCGACGGTCGCGTCGGCGCCGAGCTCCCCCGCCCACTCGAGCTTGTCCTCGCTCGACGAGGTGACGAGCGCGCGCGCCCCGAGCGCCTTGGCGATCACCAACCCGGCCGAGGCGACCCCGCTGCCGATCCCCCACAAGAGCACCCACTCGCCCTCCTGGAGCCGCGCCTTTGTCACCAGCAGCCGGTAGGCGGTCTCGAACACGAGCGGGAACGCCGCAGCCTCTTCGAACGAGAGCTCGTCCGGGAGCGGATAGATGTTCGACTCCGGCACGGCGATCAGCTCCGCGTGCGTGCCGTTCATGTGCTCGCCGATCACCGTGATCCGGTCGCCCTGCTCGATCCCCGGGTTGATCACGACCCGCTCGCCGGTGTCCACCCGGGTGCCCGCGCCGTCGGCCCCCAGGATCCGCGGCTTGGGCACCGAAGGGAGGCCTTTGCGGATCCAGAGGTCGAGGTGATTCAGCGATGCGGCATGAAGACGGACGAGCACCTCTCCGGCACCGGGTTCGGGATCGGGAGCGTCTTCGTAGCGCAGAACCTCCGGCCCGCCGTCCTCGTGGATCCTGATCGCCTTCATCCGGGCACAATCTCCCACATGCGAGAGCTGAGCCGCCTGGCGGAAGAGCTCGGCCTCGACGTCGTCGGGGCGGCTCCCGCGTCCGCGTACGACGAGACTGAGCGGCACATTCGCGAGCGGCGCGAGCGCGGGCTCTTCGCCGACATGCGCTTCACCATGGCTCGACCCGAGCAGTCGTGTCATCCGGAACTGCTGCTCGAGGGCGCGCGCACGGTCGTGTCGGCGGCGCTCTGCTACTGGGCCGACGGCGAGCCGCCGCCGCCCGGCCACGGGCGCCTGCCCCGCTACACCTGGTGGGATGCCTACTCGGCGCTCCGGGAGCGGCTCGGCGAGCTCGGCCGGCGCCTGGGCGGGGAGTACCGCGTGTTCGTTGACGCAAACCAACATGTCGACCGCGAGGCGGCGGTTCGCTCCGGGGTCGGGTTCTACGGCAAGAACACGATGCTGATCACGCGCCGGTTCGGCTCGTGGGTGGTGCTGGGCACGCTCGTGACCGACCGCGAGCTCGAGCCGACGCGGCCACTCGGCTTGGACTGCGGCTCCTGCACCCTGTGCATCGAGGCGTGCCCAACCGGCGCGCTCGACGAGCCCGGCGTGCTCGACGCGACGCGCTGCCTCTCCTACTGGACACAGGCTTCCGACCCGATCCCCGAGCCGTACCGCGAGCAGCTTGGCGACCAGGTCTACGGCTGCGACATCTGCCAGGACGTCTGCCCCTGGAATCGCGGCGTCGAGCGTCGGCGGGGTGGGGAAGAGCCACCGGCGGGGGCCGAGCCGCACGTCTCGCTCGTGGACTGGCTCGAGACCTCGGACGACGAGTTGGCCAGACGCTACGACCGGCTCTTCGTGCCGCGCAATGACCCGCGCTACCTCCGCCGCAACGCGCTCGTGGCACTCGCCAACACCGGCGGTGAGGGCGCGGCGTCGCTGGCCGAGCGGTACGCGGAAGGCGACGACCCGCTGCTGCGCGAGCATGCGGAGTGGGCTCTCGCGCGCGTGGGGGAGCGCGCGTGAACGGCGAACTCAAGCGTCTTCGGGACGTCGAGCGCTGGATCGGATGGATTCGGCTCGCGGCCGTGCCGTTCGCGATCTTCCAGGTCGCGATCGCCAGCGGCTACCCGTCCGGCTACCGCGTCTGGGCGTGGGTCACGACCGGGCTCTTCACGGTCGGGACACTGGTGCTCCTCTGGCTCAGCCGCCGCGACTGGCCGCGGGCCACGCAGAGCCGGCTCGGGCTCGTCGCGCTCAGCTTCGACTTCGTCGTCGTCTCCGCCTATCTCCTGGTCTTCAGCTTCGAGGACGCCTCACCCGTGCGCCAGGTCATGTACCTGCCACTCGTCGAGGCCGCGCTTCGCTACGGCATCTGGGGCGCGGTCGCCTTCGTCGCGGCGAGCGCGCCGGTGATTGCGGTCTTCGAGTCGCTGCGCGCGGACCAGAGCGATCCCCGCAGCTACCACCGCGACTACGTCACGCTCCAGCTCGGGATCGAGCTGCTGATGGGCCTGATCGTCGGCTGGCTCGTCGGCCGCCTCAAGAGCGAGACCGCCGTCGCCGAGGAGCGGGCAGGGGAGGCCGAGCGCCTCCGCGACCAGCTCGGGCGGCGAGCCGACACGCTCGAGGCCGCCAACCGCTGCGCACGGGCGTTGAGCTCGTCGCTGGTGCTCGAGCAGGCCTTCGATGCCTTCATCCGCGAGGTTCGCGGGCTGCTGCCCTTCGACCGGATGGCGATCATCCTGAGCGAGGACGGCACGGCCCAGGTGATGGCGGTCGCGGGCGCCGGCGCCGAAGAGGTGCTACCGCCCGGCTCCGCTCGTCCGATCCACGGCACGCTGCTCGAGGAGCTCCTGCGCACGAGCACGACCGTCTACCGACGCGACATGGAGAGCGCCGAGTTCCCCGAGGAAGACGAGTTTCTCGCGCTCGGCTTGCGCTGTCGACTCGCGACGCCGCTGCTGGCTGGTGCCCGAGCGATCGGGATGCTGTCCCTCGTCCGCCGCGAGCCGAACGCGTTCACGCCCGAGGAGATCGAGCTGGCCGGGCTCCTCGGACGGCTGGTGGCGACCGCGGTCCAGAACATCCGGGCGTACGAGGCCGAACGGAAGACCGTCGACGAGCTGCGACGCCTCTCGGCTCTCCGCGCGGACTTCGTCTCGCTTGTCTCGCACGAGCTGCGCACCCCGATGGCGGCGGTGATCGGCTCGGCCCGCACGCTGCAGCAGCGCTGGCGCGAGCTGACCGGAGAGCAGCGCGAGTCGTTCCTCGAGCTGATCGCCGGCGAGACCGGGCGGCTGGCGGCGCTGATCGGCGACGTGCTCGACACCTCGCGCATCGAGGCCGGGACCTTCAGCTTCCGGTTCGGGGAGGTCGACGTGGGCCAGCTGGTGCGCGACTCCGTGGCGACCGCACAGCTCGGCCAGGACGAGGTACGCGTTCTCGCCGAGGTGCGCGGGCCGCTCCCGCAGATCCGCGGCGA
This sequence comes from Gaiellaceae bacterium, assembly GCA_036265535.1. Lineage (GTDB taxonomy): Bacteria > Actinomycetota > Thermoleophilia > Gaiellales > Gaiellaceae > AC-32. The sequence goes on from DATAOV010000081.1 coordinate 19,778, forward strand.
CGCAGATCGCCTGCGGCAGGTGCTGATGAACCTGATCGACAACGCGGTCAAGTACTCCCCGGAGGGCGGCGACGTCGAGGTACGCGCCTACGGCGAGGACGGGCGGGTGCGAGTGGACGTCCGCGATCACGGCCCCGGCATCGCCAAGGACGACCAGCGGCTGATCTTCGAGAAGTTCGGCCGCGTCAGCAGCGGTGGCCTTGCCAGGCCCGGAACCGGCCTCGGGCTCTTCATCGCGCGTTCGATCGCAGAGGCTCACGGCGGCGTGCTGGAGGTCGTCTCTGCGCCCGACCAGGGTTCGACCTTCACGCTCGAGCTGCCTCTGGAGGGGGCTAGCTGACCCGCACGCGCGAGAGGCCGAGCTCCCGCTGGACCGCCTGCGCCCGCGAGGCGATCTCCTGGCGCAGCTCCTTCGGCTCGAGGACGACCGCCTCGCCCCGGTAGGAGAGGATCTCGCCCACGAGCCATTCCGGGCTGCCGACGGGCCGCTCGGCGACGGCGGAGCCGTCCTTCAGCAAACTCGCGCCCTTTTCGAGCTCCCAGCGCGCGATCTGCTTCGAGTACCAGATCCGGGCGGCGCGGGCGTCGCGGAACTCGTGCGGGTCGAAGCCCTCCCGCGGCTCGAAGTGCCCGCGCTGCAGCCGTGCGCTGCGCATCCTGTCGAGCCGAAACGAGCGCTCGGCGTCGCGGGTGCGGTCCCACGTGTGCACGTACCAGTACGGCAGCCGCCGCTCGAGCGAGTACGGCTCGACCAGGTGCGTCGAGACCTCTTCCTCGCCCTCCTTGAGGTAGTCGATCTCGACGAGCCGCCGCTCGCGGAGTCCCCGGCTAAGCGTGCCGACGAGGTCCTCCTCGGCGCGCCGCACGTGCGGCTCGGGCGTCTGTGCCAGCTCGAACTCGCCGAAGGTCTCCTCGAGCTTCGAGCGCACCCGCTCGAGCGGCGAGCGCGCGTCGGCGGCGATCATCGGCCCGACGAACTCGAGCGCGAGCCGGATGGCCCGCGCCTCCAAAGGTGTCAGCCGCGGGGGCGCCCGGAAGGTATCCCCGAAGAGCTCCTTGTCCACCCGGATCGTGTCCTCGTCCAGCTCGGCGTAGACGGCGTAGCAACCGCCGCCGAAGTTGACCAGGTTGAGCAGCGAGAGGTGCTCCTCCAGCTGGTCGGGCGGGATGTTGAAGCGGTCGAGGAGCTCCTGCGCCGGGAACTCGGCCTGGCTGTCCTCGCCGCAGCGGTCGAGCAAGTAGGCGAGCAGCGCCTGCAGCACGGCGAAGCGTTCGGGGTGGACCGGCGCGGCGGGGCGATCCACCTCCTCCACGACGAGCGCGTCCGTCGCTGCGGCAAGCCGCTTGGGCTCGCCCTCGTGGCGCTCCCGCACCAGCCGCAGCCCGCGCGCGACCTCCCGCCGGAGCTCGTCCGGGGCCTGCGGCACCGCCCGACCGTCCTGGCGCAGCACCCAGGTCGCGAGGAGCGGCAGGCTCGAGTACTCCGTCACGAAGACGCCGTCCTCGATGCGCCCGCTGTCGCCGTAGGTGCGCTCGACCCACCAGGCCGTGTCTCCGCCGACCTCGATCCGGGCCTCGCCGACCGCCTCGCCGATCTGCCAGGGCGGGCGGCCGCGGTACCGGTCGACGTCGAAGTCGGGCGGCAGGCGAAAGTCCCGCTCGCGGCGGGTGGCGAAGCGGATCTCACCCCGGACGCGCGAGACGCGGAAGGTGCGCTCCTCGGACGCGTCGAGGTCCTCGCCGACCACGTACCAGGCGCCGGCGTCCTGGAAGAGCGCGTACGGGTTGACCGTGCGCTCGCGCTCTTCGTCGCGTGAGATCGACCAGTAGGGGAACTTGACCGTGCGCTGCTTCGAGATCGCGCCCTCGAGTTTCCCGAGCCGGCCCTGCATCTCGACGGAGTACTCCGGATCGAGCACCTCGACGCGCATGGCGGTCTCGGTCGGCGCCTCTGCGAAACCAGGGCGTCCGAGCGCGAGGTTCTGAAGCGCAAGCCGCAGCGGCTCGGCATAGGCGAACTTTCCCTCGAGCAGGTACAGACAAGTCTGCAGCGCCGCGAGCTCCTCGTCGGTGAGCTCGAGCGGCGGCAGGAAGTAACTCTCGGAGCGCATGTTGTAGAGCTCCTCGCCCGTGTACTCGTCTCGCTGGGAGTGGAGCGGCACGCCGAGAGCGAGCAGCTCGGCCCGGTCGGAATAGAAGCGGCGCGCGAAGGCCTCGTCCGACATCTCCTGGTAGCCCTCGACGCTGCCCTTGATGTCGCGGGCGGTGACGGCACGCCGTTCAGCCATCAGGAACGCGACCAGCGACAGCTGGCGGATCAGCTTGTCAGTGTCGTGAGACAACCGGTCCGCGAGCCTATCCGCTCAGAGGCGGGTCGGCTACGAGGCGCAGGTTCGGCAGGCCATCGCTCCGGGTCCCGAGAACGTGCGTTGGACGGCCGCACGGCCAGTGCCCGCACGGCCTCCATGGTCGGCACCGCAGGGGCGGCGCCTCAGGCCGCGACCCTGCTGCGCTCGAGATGCTGGTGCGAGGGGCAGTAGTCGCGATCGGGAAGCGGCGTGCGCTGGCACGGCTTCCCCTTGCGGGTCGTCGCCCGGCAGCGGGCGACCCCGCCGTCGAACGCCCCGGCCTCGATCTGGCTCTCGATGAACGCGACGGCGGCGGCGACTCCCTCGCGCACGGCCCAGGCCACCTGCGCCTGGCAGGTGATCGGGAAGTAGCGCCGGATGTCCTGGAAGAGCGCCTGGTCGGGCTTCGCGAAGTAGAGCGGGTCCTTGGCGAGCCGTTCCATCGTCTGCTCGCAGGCCTGGAGCACCTCTCGCCGGTACTGGATGCGGGTCTCAGGGGCGACGTACGGGTCTATCAGGTCTTTGATCGACCGGTAGATCGCGCGAGAGTACTGATACATGCAGGCTTGAATCTGAAGGGTTCGCTCGTCCATCGATCAGTATCTCGGCGTCCTATTAAGCTCCCGCAAAGCTTTGTTAACTGAGGGTTAATCCTGTTTCGAGACTGGGCTGCGGCGTCGAGTCTAACGAACCGAGGCCGTGTTACAAAGTCCCGTTCCCTGTTGGCTGCAGGGTAAACACCCGCTAGGGCGTGATTCGGCGCGGATAGGGGCCTCGATACCCGTGGCGATGGGCATCGATCACGTGACTCTGAGCCTCGGCTTCCGTGTCGTAGATCCCCGCAAAGACGACGAAATAGCCGGGATGAAGGCTCGAGAAGCCTGCGGAATCGAGCACGCCGACCTGCTTCATGCCCACGTGGAGCGCCTGTTTGGCCTCCGCGAGGGCGGCCGCTCGGCCGTTCGGGCTGGGCACCGAGTCGAGCACGATCGTCCAGCCACTCTTGCCGGCCGGCCACGAGGCGGGCGCCTGCGGCGGAGGCGGCGGCTTCGGGCTCGTTGCGGGGGTGGTCGCGGTCGTCGCCGCTGTCGTGGGCGGAGGCGCGGTGGTCGTGTCCTGAAGGCTCGTGGCGGCGGTCGTCGCGACGACGGTCTCGTTCGCCGAGCTCGAGCTGTCGGCGACCCAGACGGCCGAGACGACGCCCGCCACAACGGCGACGAGGAGCGCGAGTAGGGCGGGCCAGATCCAGTCGCCTGGGTACCAGCCGAGCTTGCGGCGCCAGGCCGAACCCAGGAGGGCGACCAGGCCGGAGGTGGCCGGCAGCCGGTGCCCGCATTCGAGGCAGTACTCCTGGCCTTCGTCGTACGGGGTGGCGCAGCGCGGGCAGCGCCGTTCCTCCGGCCGAGCGGACAGGCCTACCGCTCCCAGGGATCGGAGCTGCGTTCGAGCGACGCGTGGGCGATCGTCTCGTCGACGGCCTTACCAGGCACTGCCCCCGAGCCGGTGTCGCCGTCGAGCTCGGCGGGCCGGCCGCAGCTGGCACAGAAGGCGGCGTCCGCGGGAAGGGGATGCCCGCAGCCGCGGCAGGCGATCACCGGCTCGCCGCCGACGGGACGGCCGCAATTCGCACAGAAGTGCGAGCCCCAAGGCACCGGCGCCCCGCAGTCGCATGTCGTCGGAGCACGACGCGCGGTCGCGACGGCGTCGAGCATCGAATCGAGCTCGAGCAGCCGCTGCTCCAGCGCGACGATCTCGCGGCACTGCTCGATCAGCAGCTCGTCGCGGAAGTTCGAGCGGCGGTACATCTCCAGAGTCAGGCCGCCGAGGTCGCGGATGCGCTCCTCCCGGGCTTTCACGATCGCACGGCGTTCGCGGCGAAGAGCGCCCGGCGACGGTGCCCGTCGCAGCCGCGGCGGGGAGGCTGCCTGCTCGGCCGCGCCGGACCGGCGTCGGAACCGGTTTAGCAGGGAAAAATGCACGCGGGCCGCGAGTCTAGCACCGGCAGTGGACCGCTCTACGGGCCGGGTTCTCGGGCTGCTCGGCGGCCGAATCCGGCCACGAAGGCGATGAAGAGCGCGAGGCCGAAGATGCCTATCACGATCCCGACCCAGGGGATGACGAGGCCGAACACGATCCCGATCACGATCAGTGCGATGGCGAGTCCGATCATGGGCGAATCGGTCCCGGCGGAGTCCCCACCAAACTAGAAGGGGAGCACTATGAGCCGCTCTTCGGTCAGCTCGCGCACGGCGTAGGCGGGCCCTTCGCGCGTGTTGCCCGAGTCCTTGACGCCGCCGTAGGGCATCTGATCCGAGCGGAAGGTCGGCGCCTCGTTGACTGTTACGCCGCCGAAGTCGAGCTCCTGGGCCGCGCGCAGCGCGGTCTCGAGCGCGCCCGTGAAGATCCCGGCCTGGAGGCCGAAGCGCGTGGAGTTCGCGAGCTCGATCGCCTCGCCCAGCGAATCGACCGGGTTCACGGTCACCACCGGCCCGAAAACCTCGTCGCAGCTCACCTTGAGCTCGGGCGAGGCCTTGGCGATCACGGTCGGGCGGATCAGGCCGTCCTGAACCTCGCCGCCGGCCAGGATCTCGGCGCCCGCGTCCCGCGCCTCCTGGATCCAGGCGGCGATCCGCTCGCGCGCGTCCTCGTCGATCACCGGCCCGACGTCGGTCTCCTCGTCGGCGGGATCTCCGACCTTCAACGCCTCCACCTGTGGCAGGAAGCGCTCGAGAAACCCGTCGTACACCGACCGCTCGAGGTAGATGCGCTGTACCGAGATGCAGCTCTGCCCGGCGAAGGAGAACGCGTTCGCGGCCGTCGTCTTGGCGGCCGCGTCGATGTCCGCGTCCGCGGTGACGATCACGGGCGTCGCGTTGCCGAGCTCGAGGCTGACCTTCTTCTTGGCCGCCCGCTCCTTGATGCCCCAGCCGACGCCGCTCGAGCCGGTGAAGGTGATCGCCTTCACGCGCTCGTCCTCGACGATCGCGTCACCGATCTCGGAGGACGGTCCGGTGACGACGTTGAGCCAACCCGGAGGCAGGCCCGCCTCGTCCTCGAGCTCGGCGAGTAGGAGCGCCGAGAGCGGCGTGGCGCTTGCCGGCTTGAGCACCACGGCGCAGCCGGCCGCGAGCGCAGGGGCGAGCTTGTGCGCGACGAGGTTGAGCGGGAAGTTGAAGGGCGAGATCGCCCCCACGACCCCGATCGGCCTCCGGAGGGTGAAGCCGAGCTTGCCTTCGCCGGCCTGGGCCGCGTCCATCGGCACCATTTCGCCGGCGAGCTTGCGGGCCTCGACCGCCGCGAAGGTGTAGGTGGACATGGCGCGCTTGGCCTCGACCCGGGCTGCCTTGAGCGGCTTCCCGGCCTCGTCGGAGAGCTGCCGGGCCACCTCGTCGTGTCGGCGCCCCAGGCCCATCGCGACGCGGACGAGGATCTCCGCGCGCTTGTGCGCGGGCAGCGGCTCGCGCATCGCCTCCACGGCGGCGTCGATCGCCCGCGTCGTCTCGGCGGCACCGGCCTTCGGCACCCGGCCGACGACCTCGCCGGAGTAGGGCGAGCGCACCTCGATCCAGTCGCCCGTCTCGATCCACTCCCCGCCCACGAGCAGCTTCTGTTCGGAGGTCGTCACTGCCACGAGGGCTAGTCTAGAGCGCGTGGCGACGCGGCCCGAAGCCTTCATCGTCGACGCCGTTCGATCCCCCATCGGCAAGTGCAACGGCACGCTCGCAAGCGTTCGGGCCGACGTGCTCGCGGGCCAGGTCCTGAACGCGCTCGTGGAGCGGAGCGGGCTCGATCCGGCGAAGATCGACGACGTCCAGATGGGGTGCGTCTCGCAGGTCGGCGAACAGGGCTGGAACATCGGCCGGATGGCGCCGCTCGTGGCCGGCTGGCCGGAGTCCGTCCCCGGGAGCTCGGTCGACCGGCAGTGCGGCTCCTCGATGCAGTGCAACTTCAACGCCGCCGCTGCCGTCTGGGCCGGTCAGCTCGACGTCGTCGTGTCGGCCGGCGTCGAGTCGATGTCCCGAGTGCCGATGGGCTCGAGCGGGGGCGACGTGGCCGACGTGCTCGTGGAGCGATGGGAGATCGTGCCACAGGGCATCTCGGCCGAGCTCATCGCCGAGGAGTGGGGCCTCTCGCGCGAGGAGCTCGACGCCTACTCCCTCGAGTCGCACCGGCGGGCGCTGGCCGCGATCGACAGCGGGCGCTTCGAGAACGAGGTCGTCCCGATCGAGGTCTCGAACCCGCACATGGGCGTCCTCTTCGGTGTGGACGAGACGCCGAGGGCCGATACCTCGGCGGAGGCGCTCGCCGCCCTGAGACCGGCTTTCGTCTCGGACGGGAAGGTGACCGCCGGCAACTCGAGCCAGATCTGCGACGGGGCGGCGGCGGTGCTCGTCACGAGCGAGTCGGCCTGCGAGCGGCTCGGACTCCAGCCCCGGGCGCGCTTCGTCTCCTTCGGCCTCGCCGGCGTCGACCCGCGCCTGATGCTCCACGGCAACCAGCAGGCATGCGAACGCGCCCTCGCGAAGGCCGGGCTCGGCTGGGACGACGTCGCCGTCGTTGAGGTGAACGAGGCCTTCGCCTCGGTTGTCCTGCAGTTCCTGCGCGACGCCGGCCTGGAGAATCGCCGGGACGACGTCAACCCAAACGGCGGCGGGATCTCGCTCGGCCATCCGCTGGGTGCGACCGGCGCACGGATGACCGCGACGCTGCTGAACGAGCTCGAACGGCGCGAGGCCCGCTACGGCGTGGCCACGATGTGCATCGGCTTCGGGCAGGCGATCGCCGCGGTGATCGAGCGCCTGCCATAGGATCGCGCGCCGTGGAGATCGCTCGCGTCGGCGTCGTCGGCCTCGGCACCATGGGCGCCGGGATCGCGCAGGTCTGCCTGCAGGCCGGGCTCGAGGTCGTCGGTCGCGACGTCAGCCCTGACCTCGGCGAGCGGGCGCGCGAGCGGATCGACCACTACCTCTCACGCGGGGTCGAGAAGGAGCGGCTGACCCAGGAGGAGAAGGACGCGGCGCTCGGCCGGCTGACGCTGGTCACCGAGCTCGCCGACCTGGCTTCGTGCCAGCTCGTGATCGAGGCCGCCTTCGAGGATCTCGGCGTCAAGTGCGAGCTCTTCGGCGAGCTCGAGCGGATCGTCGAGCCGAACGCGATCCTCGCGACGAACACCTCGGCGCTCTCGGTGAGCGAGATTGCCGCGGCCACGTCCTCCCCCGAGCGCGTCGTCGGCATGCACTTCTTCAACCCGGCTCCCGTGCTGCCGCTCGTCGAGGTGATCCGGACCGCGCACACGAGCGACGAGGTCTTCGACGCGGCCTACGCCTTCGCGCAGCGGATCGGCAAGGAGCCCGTGGCCTGCAACGACACCCCTGGCTTCATCGTCAACCGGATCCTGATCCCCCTCCTGAACGACTGTGTGCGCGTGCTCGACGAGGCGCGCGTCGCGCCGGACGACGTCGATCGGGCAATGCGTTTCGGCGCGAACTGGCCGATCGGGCCGTGTGCGCTGATCGACCTGATCGGCGTCGACGTCCACATCCACGCCTCCGAGGCCCTCCATGCCGCGCTCGGCGAGCAGCGGATGGCGCCACCGGAGCGGCTGCTGCAGATGCGAGAGCAAGGGCACCTCGGCCGCAAGAGCGGCCAGGGCTTCTACGACTACCAGCAGCCCTAGCGGAGGGCTTGACGACCTATCGACTGTGCCGCCGGGCCGCGTCGCTCGCCCCGAGGCGGCGTCCTCAGTCGCGCCCGTACCTTCCAGGTACGAACGCTCCCTGCCCCTTGGAACGACCATCGCGCTCCGGCGGCGAGCGACGTTCCGCCAATCCCTCCTAGCAGCTCGCTGCTCTAGGCTCGCTGCCGATGGGCGAGCTCACCCACTTCGGCCTGATCGTCCTCGTCGTCTCGGCGGTCTTCGCGCTTGCCGTGCTCGCGAACCGGGTCAGCGAGCAGGTCCCGATCCCCTCGCCGGCCATCT
>DATAOV010000082.1:0-12972 GCA_036265535.1 Gaiellaceae bacterium
TCCGGCGACGCCCTGCTCGTCGCCGGGCTCGCGCTCCTGATCGGCGGGCTCGGCTTCAAGGCCTCGGCGGCGCCGTTCCACATGTGGACGCCGGACGTCTACGAGGGCGCCCCCACGCCGGTGACCGCGTTCATGTCGGCGGCGACGAAGACCGTGGCGCTCGTCGTCACCCTGCGCATCCTCGTGACCGCGTTCCCCCAGGAGGCGCGCCTCTGGACGGTGACGATCGCAGTGATCGCCTGCGCCTCGCTCGCGGTGGGCAACCTGGCCGCGCTCGTGCAGAAGGGCGTGAAGCGCATGCTCGCGTACTCCTCGATCTCGCACGCCGGCTTCATGCTGATCGCCGTCGCCTCCGACAACGCCCTCGGCGGCCGCGCGCTCCTCTACTACCTGATCCCCTACTCGGCGATGTCGGTCGGCGCCTTCGCGGTCGTCGCGGCGCGCGAGCGGGAGCTGAACCGGCCGGTCACGCTCGACAACCTCGCCGGATTCGGGTGGGAGCGGCCGCTACTAGGCATCTCGATGATGACCTTCATGCTCGGCTTCGCGGGCTTCCCGCTCACAGGCGGGTTCGTAGGCAAGTTCTACGTCTTCGCCGCGGCCTACGAGCACGGCTGGATCTGGCTCGTGATCGTGGGCGTCGCCGCGACCGCGGTCAGCCTCTACTACTACCTCGGCGTGATCAGAGCGATGTACATGCGCCCCGCCGAGGAGCTCCAGCTCGCACCGGTCGGCGGCTCGCCCCCGCGCGAGCTCGTACTCCAGACCGCCGTCGCCGCAGCGCTCGTCGTCACCGTCGGCTCGTTCTTCGCCGTGCAGCCGCTGATCCACGTCGCGAAGGAAGCCGCGGCCTCGCTCCCCTTCTAGCGTCGAAGCTCGGAGGCGAGCGAGACCACGGCCTGGATGCAGAAGATCGCCAGGCAGCCGAGGAGCGCGGAACGAGCCGGGCCCGGCACCGCGCCCTCCGTGACCGCAGGCGCCCGCACTGCGGCGCCGGCGACGATCAGCGCGAGCACGACGGCCCACAGCAGCGCGTGCAGATGGTCGCGAGCGCCGTCCAACAGCGCGCCGAAGCAATCGAGCGCGACGACCGCCGCGGCCGGAACCGCGAGCAGGAGGGCATAGAACGCGAGCTCGTGCGCCCCGGCCCCGTCCGCCGCCGCAGCCGCGACCACGAGACCGATCGGAATCGCCCGGCGCAACATGCCGGTGGGTTCGGCGTCCGCTCGTCGGCTCCTTCGTTACGCTCAGCGAACCCGTGAGAAAGGAGCCCGAATGGCCGATGTACCGCTGACCTGGCTGGGGCACGCGAGCTTCCGTCTCGACTCGCCAGGGGGCAAGCGAATCTACCTCGACCCCTGGCTCGAAAACCCGAAATGCCCGGAGTCGGAGAGGGAGCCCGAGCGGATCGACGTGATCGCGCTCACGCACGGCCACGGCGACCACGTCGGCCAGACGGTCGAGCTGACGAAGACCTTCAAGCCGGAGGTTGTCGCGATGGTCGAGCTGAAAGGCTGGCTCGACCAGCAAGGCGCAGAGGTCGGCGAGACACCGGGGCCGAACAAGGGCGGCACCGTCGAGGCGGCGGGAGTGACGTTCACGCTGACGAACGCCTTCCACTCCAGCGCCACCGAGGACGGCTCCTATGCGGGCGAGGCCGCCGGGATCGTGGTCGGGCTCGAGAACGGGACGACGATCTACTTCGCCGGCGACACCTGTGTCTTCGGCGACATGCAGCTGATCGGACGGATCTACTCGCCTGAGGTGGCCGTCCTGCCGATCGGCGGCCACTTCACGATGGATCCGCGCGAGGCAGGCGTCGCGCTGGAGCTGCTCGGCTCGCCGCGCTGCGTCCCGTGCCACTACGGTACCTTCCCGCTCCTGAAAGGAACTCCGGACGAGCTGCGCCGGCATGCGCCCGACGGGGTCGAGATCGTCGCGCTCGAGCCGGGGGAGACGACGACGGTTTGAGGGAGCGCTGGTTCGGTGCGACCGGGCGCCGGGTCCCCGAGATCGCGGTCGAGGGCGAGCTCGAGCTCGACGACGCGCTCGTGCTGGACGACGTCTCGAACGACGCCGCCCTGAAGCAGGCACACGAGCTGGGGAGACCGGTGGTCGTGCGCGCCGCGAGCGCGCAGGCGGTCACGGAAGCACTGGCGCGGCCGGAGGTGGCCTGCGTGGTGGTGCCGGAGGCCGAACGGGAGCTGCTCGACCTCGACCTGACGGAGCTGACCTATGGATAGAAGCCTTGGGGTAGGCGAGGACCCCCTGGGACCTCGAGAGCGTATTGGACGGCCGAGCGGGCGAAGCCCGTACGGCCTCCATGACCGGCGCCGCCGAGTCGGCGCTTTGGCTAAGCCCCTCGTCGCCACCTACTCCATCGCTGCCTGCGATCTCGGCGCGGCCCAGTGGGGCGTGGCCACGCAGTCGAAGTTCCTGGGCGTCGGCTCCGTCGTCCCGTGGGCGATTCCCGGTGTCGGCGCGATCGCGACGCAGGCCTATGCGAACCCGCGCTACGGCCCCGACGGACTCGCGCTCCTGCGCGAAGGCCTGAGCGCCCAGGAGGTCGTCGAGCGCCTGATCTCCGCCGACGACGGGCGCGAGCACCGGCAGCTCGGGGTCGTCGACGCAGCTGGCCGCAGCGCGAGCTTCACCGGCGGCGAATGCATGGAGTGGGCCGGCGGCAGGACCGGCGAGGGCTACGCGGCTCAGGGCAACATCCTCGTCTCGGCCGCGACCGTGGACGCGATCGCGGAGACCTTCGAGAGCGCGAAGGGCTCACTCGCGGAGCGCCTGCTCGACTGCCTCGACGCCGCGCAGGCCGCCGGCGGCGACCGGCGCGGCCAGCAGTCCGCGGCGCTGCTCGTCGTCGAGCGCGACGGCGGTTACGCCGGGCTCTCGGACGAAATCGTCGACCTGCGCGTGGACGAGCACGAGCGCCCGCTCGAGGAGCTGCGCCGCATCTACGTCATGCACCAGGCGATCTTCGGCAAGACGGCTCGCGACGAGTGGCTCGACGTGGACGACGGACTCGCCGCCGAGCTCGGCGAGCGGCTGGCGCGCCTCGGCTACGAGGGCGAGCTCGGCCACGCCTATTTCACGTGGGCCGGGAACGAGAACCTCGAAGAACGCGTTGACGGGGTCGAGCGTGTGGATCCCGTCGTGCTGGAGGAGTTGAGGAGGCAGAGCGCATGAGCTACGAGGTCGTGCACATCGACGAGCTGGAGTCGTTCCCGATTGCGAACCAGGACGGCCTGACCTGGCGGCCGATCAGGCGGCGCTTCGACATCCAGGCCTTCGGCGCCAACGCCTACACGGCGGAGCGCGAGGGCCAACGGGTGGTCGAGGAGCACCGCGAGACGAACGGCCACGAGGAGCTGTACGTCGTCATCTCGGGCCGCGCGACGTTCACGCTGGACGGCAGCGAGCACGACGCGCCGGCGGGCACGCTCGTCCACTGCCCGCCCGACACGCTGCGCGGCGCCGTCGCGGCAGAACCGGGAACGACCGTGCTCGGGATCGGCGCCAAGCCCGGCGAGGTCTTCCAGCCGTCCGGCTGGGAGTGGACATTCGCGGCGTTCTCCCTCCTGGAGAACGGTGATAAGGAGCGGGCGAGGACGGAGCTCGACGCCGGTGTCGCGACCCACCCCGACGCCTGGCAGGGCCAGTACAACTATGCGTGCTTCGAGGCGCGCGGCGGAGACACCAACGCAGCGCTGGAGCGGCTGCAGAAAGCGGTCGAGCTCGATCCCCAGGCTGCCGAGCTCGCCCCGAAGGACGAGGACTTCGCGCAGATTCGCGACGACCCGCGGTTCCTAGCGATCACCGGGTAGGCGGATCCCGTCGGCGGAAGCTAGGCGCCGCAGGCGGGGCAGCGGGTCGGCCACCGGCCTCGCGACGAGGAGCACGGCGCCGTGGCCGGGCTCGCCGACGAGCGAGTCCACGAGCAGCTGAAGCCCGAGGGCGAGCGCGAAGGCCTTGTGCGCGTGCTCCCCGCCGAATGGGACGAGCTCGTCCTCGCTCGCCTCGCCCGCGAGCACCTCACCGTAGGTGACCCTGCCCATCGAGACGTCGCTGACGAGGGGTAGCCCTTCCGCGCTGGGGATCGCGATCGCGAGCGGGTTGGTTCCCGTCAGCTTCGGGCCGCCGTCGGGATGCCCGAGCCGCGCCGGTGAGGTAGCGGTCAGCGCGGCGACGAGCCCGCCCTCCGCCAGCTTGCGCGCCCAGTAGCCCAGTGCGCCGGTCGGAAAGCAGCGCTGTGCCACGACGAGCCTCGCGTGGACAGGCGGCTCGGCGAGCTGGGCCTCGACGATCGCCGCAAGCGTCAAATAGCCGAGCGCACCGCTTCCATCCCAGCGCTCGAACCCCGGTTCGGTGACGAGCCGCTCCGGGCGCGCCGAGGGGTCGAGCTCGACCGGGCGGGTCGCCAGCCACTCGACCCGCGAGAAGCCGTGACCCCGCTTTCCACGGGCCTCGGAGTCGATGAAGTGGTCGGCGAGCGTTCGCGCGTCGGCCTCGTCGAAACCGAGCGCCGACAAGGTCGGTATCACTTCCTCGACCCGCATTTCACGAAATCCTTACGGACTCGAACAGCCATCGCGTCGCCTGGCGACGTCTTAGCTCCTAGTTTCAGCGGGGCTCCAAGCGGAAGCCCCGGGGTCCGCTGGAACCGGCGGAGGGCGCCCCCCTGGGGGCGCCCTTCGGATTTAGGAAAGAACCGGCAGAGCCTTGACGATGCCGACGCCCTGCTCGCGCCTCGACGCGACAATCGCCTCGGCCACCTCGATGATCGCGCGTGCCGGCTCGGAGTGGGGATCGCTCCCCACCAGCGGCACTCCGGCGTCGCCGGCCTCGCGCAGGCGCGCGTCTAGCGGAACGCGGCCGAGCAGCGGCACGCCGAGCTCCTCGGCGAGCCGGTTGCCGCCGCCGGAACCGAAGGTCTCGCCACTCATGTTCTCGACCACGCCGAGGAGGCGCATGTTCGTCTTCTTCGCCATCAGCGCAGCGCGCGCCGCCACTTCCTGTGCAAGGGGTTGCGGGGTCGTCACGATCACGACCTCGGCACGCGGCAAGAGCTGGCCGAGCGAGATCGAGACGTCGCCCGTGCCGGGAGGCATGTCCACGACGAGCGTGTCGAGCTCACCCCAGTGGACGTCGGTGAGAAACTGCTCGAGCGCGCGGTGCAGCATCGGGCCTCGCCACATGATCGGCTCGTTGTCATCGAGAAAGAACCCGATCGACATCAGCTTCAGCTCACCGCGGACCGGCGGCACGATCATCCGGTCGACGACGACGGGCTTCTGACGGATCCCGAGCAGATGCGGGATCGAATGTCCGTATACGTCGGCGTCGAGGATGCCGGTGCGCTGGCCGAGCTGTTCGAAGGCGGCGGCGAGATTGGCGGCGAGCGACGACTTGCCGACCCCGCCCTTGCCGCTGGCGACGGCGATGACGCGGGTCGCGCGGTCGAGCCGGATCCCCTTCGTGCGCTCAGTGACGGTACCGCGAAGCCGCGCCGTCAGGGCCGAGCGCTCGTCGGGCGTCATCACACCGAACTCGAGCGCGACCTGCTCGACACCGGCGACCGGCCCGAGCGCGGTCGCGACCTGCTCCTCGAAACTCGCCCGAAGGGGGCAACCCGCCACGGTGAGCGCGATTCCGACGGTCACGGCGCCGCCCTCGATGCGAACGTCGCGCACCATGTCGAGCTCGACCACGTTGCGCTTGAGCTCTGGATCGATCACCTGCTCGAGCGCCTTCAGGATCGCTTCGCGTGAGGGTTCCATCTCGCTTCTGAGGGTACCTAGACGCCGAGCCGCCGGCGGAGCCAGAGGCCGTTGCGCACGGCATACCCCTTCCGGTCGTTGTTGAAGTAGGCGTAGACATCCCCGCGACCCGCCCATTCCTCGATCCTCTGCGCCCACTCCTCGAGCTCGCGCTCGGAGTAGTTCGAGTGCCGCCCTCTGCGCCCGTGATGGAACCGGATGAACGTCCAGTCGGCGGTCAGCTCATGCGCCTGGAACGGCCACCTGGGCGTGTCGCCGATCACGAGCGCGACGCCGTGTCGGCGAAGGAGCTCATAGACATGGGCCGCGAACCAGGTCTCGTCACGGAACTCGAAGCAGTGACGGCCCGGTGGCAGCGCCTCGAGCGCCTGTGCGAGCCGCTCGTCGTCGCGCCGGAAGCCGGGCGGGAGCTGCCACAGCACCGGCCCGAGCTTCGAGGACTCGGCCAGCGGGCTGATGCGTGAGTAGAAGAGCTCGATGCTGGGTGGTAGGTCGCGCAGCCGCTTGATGTGCGTCACGTAGCGGCTCATCTTCACGGCGAAGAGGAAGTCGGGCGGCGTCTCCCGCACCCAGTTCGCCACGGCGTTTTCGCGCGGCAGGCGGTAGAAGGTCGAGTTGACTTCGACGCTGTCGAAGTGGTGCGCGTAGTGCTCGAGCCAGCGGCGAGGGGGTAGGCGCGGCGGGTAGAAGACGCCGTCGCGCCAGTGCTGGTAGTTCCAGCCCGAGCATCCGATGCGAATCCGCTTCACCCCGAGAGCGCGGCATAGAGCTCGGCGCAGATCTCGGGCGTCGCGGCGGCGACACAGCGGCTGCGCCCCTCGATGTCGAGGGGCGCCGCGCCGAACGGCGGTGCTTCGGGAAGGTCGATCGCGAGGCCACGCTCGCGGACGAGCAGCTGCGCGGCGGCGATGTCGACAGCCCTGGCTCCCTTGAGCGAGCAGACCGCGTCGACGCGCCCCGCCGCCAGATGGCAGAGGGAGAGCGCGAGGGAGCCCATGATGCGAAGCCGGTAGGCAAGGCCGACGACCGCCGAGGCCTTGTCGGCCACGCTCGAGGTCAGCGTCGCCTCGAAGGAGAGGATCTCGATCCGCTCCTTGGGCCGCACGCCGCCCAGGTCGGCGCCGTTCAGCAGCGCCCCGTTGCCGCGCTCGGCCGTCCATTCTTCGCCGGTGCCGAAGTCGTAGACGTAGCCGAAGACGACGTCGTCCATCGTCTCGCCTTCCGCGACGGCGATGGAGACGGAGAAGAACGGGATTCCGCGCTTGGCGTTGAGCGAGCCGTCGATCGGGTCGACCACAATCCACCACGAGCCCTCGCCGCGGAGGATGCCCACCTCCTCGGAAACGATGGTCGCGCCTTCGACCTCGCGGAGGCGCTCGAGGATCACCCGCTCGGCGGCGGCGTCGACCGCGGTGGTCTCGTCTCCGCCCTGACCATCGCCGACGACCGGCTCGCGCTCGACCCGCGTCGGGAGGTCGACGAGGACTTGGCGCACGTCCTCCACCGCTCCCCTGCAGAGCGCGAGCCAGTCGGTCAAAGGGGTAGGAACAGGAGCCCGGAGACGAGCTTGGGATAGAAGTAGGTGCTCTTCTGCGGCATCGTCTCGCCGCGCTGGGCGACGGCGAACACGTCCTCGATCCGCGTCGGACGCATCAGCACCGCGACTTCGGCCTCGCCCGAGTCCACGGCGCGCACGGCCTCGTCGCGGTCCGGTGTGTAGCTGATGCCCTCGTGTCCGAGCCGGTCGACGAGCGCGACGTCGAGCTCTCCTTCTCCGTCGACCGCGAGGCCGGCCCGGCCGTCTCGGTAGACGACGGCGGCGGCGAGATCGGGCGGAACGTTGTCCAGCGCCCCCAGCGCCGCTTCGACGTCCTGCTGCTCTTCGTGGGCCGCGAGCCGCTCGGAGGGCTCCTGGGCGAAGACGCGATGTGTCGGGAAGATCATCAGCCCCGGATCCTCGAGGCTGACCAGGACGGCGAGCACGTAACCGCTCTCGGGCGTTCCGGCCTCCTCGTGGTAGGCCAGCGCGGTCTCGTACCGATGGTGGCCGTCGGCGATCAGGAGCTGCCGGTCGGCGAACGCCTCCGAGATCCCGTTCGGAGGCAGGCGCCAGAGGCGCGCTCCCTCGACCTCGAGGTCGGGCTCGCGCCCGGGACGGCGCGCCGGCGGCCGGCCCTCGTAGAGGAAGAAGAGCGGCTCGAGCTGGGCACGAACCTCGCGCAACAGACGAAGTCGGCCCTCCTTCGGCCCGCGGTGGGTGCGCTCGTGCGGCAGGACGACGCGGCTCTCGTACGGCTCGGCCCGCAGCGCGGCGACCAGGCCCTCGCGGACCCGGGCGACGCCGTCAGGGCCGGTGTAGTCCTGCGACAGCCACCAGTAGCCAGGCCCGGCCTCGTCCACGAGCTCGCCGTGCTCACGCCAGGCACGCCACGCGCGCCCGGCCGCGGACTCGTCTACCGGAAGCGTGAGATGGACGACGTTGTGCGGGTTGCGCTCCGCGAGCTGCTCGCATCCAGCCGGCGAGATGACGTCGTAGGGAGGCGCGACGAGCGATTCCAGCGGGCCCGCGCGCTCGCCGTAGCGGACGGCGCGAAACGGCTTGACCTCGGCCACGGGGCCGGAGCGTACCATCCGTGTTCGAGCCTAGACTCGCTCCGTGAGCGCGATCGCATCCCTCGCCGAGGACAGGGTCGTCGAAGGGGTGTATGCCGTCGCTCGCAAGGAGCGAAGGCGGACGAAGGCGGGGTCGCCATACCTCGCGCTCGAGCTCGTCGATCCGAGCGGCCGCATCGAGGCGCGCGTGTGGTCGGACGTTGAGCTGCTGGACGGCCGGTTCGGCGAGGGCGACGCGGTTCGTGTGCTCGGTCGTGTCGAGCGATTCCGCGACCGGCTCCAGCTCGAGGTTCGCTCGCTCGAGACCGCCGCCGAGGCCGACCCGGCCGACCTGGCCCCGGCTCTCCGGCGCGACGCCGCCGAGCTGGACGGCTTCTTGGAGTTCCTGGCCGATGAGGTGGCGCATCCCGGCCTGCGGGCAACCCTGGGTCGGTTCGTCCAGGACGAAGCCCTGCGGAAGGCGATGCGAGCGCTTCCGGCAGCGGAGACACACCACGCCTATGCCGGCGGCCTGCTCGAGCACACGGTCGGCGTCGCGACGCTCTGCCGCGAAGCCACGCAGCTGCATCCACGCCTACGGGCGGATCTCGTACTGGCGGCCGCCCTTCTCCACGACGTGGGACGGACACTCGAGCTCGAGCGCGGGCCTGCGTTCCGCACGACCGAGGAAGGCCGACTGCTGGGCCACGTCCACCTCGGGCTGCGGCTGATCGAGGACCGTGCCGCTGCACTGGAGGTCGAGGTCAGAGCCGAGCTTCTCCACGCGGTGGCGGTCCACCACGATGCGCGCGCGGCCAGGACGGCCGAGGCCGCCGTCCTCTACCACGCGAACCAACTCGACGCGACGGCGGCGACCCGACCCGTCGACTAGCCGCGCCCCGGCGGGAGAGCCAGCGGCTGGCGCACTTCCGGCACATCCCGGTCACACACTCGTGCGCTTTTCAGCGCTACCCTCAAAGCGGGGGCAAAAGGGCCGAAGGCCCCGGGGGAAGAGTTCTCGCGCGGGCGTGAACTAGGTTCCGAGCTCGCCAATCAAGCGCTCGATCTCGTCCCGGATCTGACGGACCTGCTCGATCGGCCGGCCCACCGGGTCGGTGATGTCCCAGTCGAGATAGCGCTTGCCAGGGAGCACCGGGCACGCATCGCCACAGCCCATCGTCACGACGATCTCGGCCCACTCGACGTCCCCGCGCTCGATTCCGCGAGGCCGGCGACCGGTCAAGTCCAGCCCGATCTCGCGCATCGCCTCGACGACCTCGGGATGAAGCTCGTGCTCCGGCCGCGAGCCGGCCGAGCGCGCCTCGCCGCCGCGGCGCTCGTAGAACGCCTGCGCCATCTGGGAGCGGCCCGCATTGCCGATGCAGACGAAGAAAGCCCGCGGAAGCCGGTCGCTCATTGCCTAGACATTGAAGCGGACGGTCAACACGTCACCGTCGCGCACCTCGTACGTCTTCCCTTCGAGCCGCTGAAGCCCGCGGCGCGCGGCTTCCGCATAGCTTCCCGCGTCAACGAGGTCGTCCCAGCGCACGACCTCGCAGCGTATGAACCCTCGCGCAATGTCGGTGTGGATCGTCTGCGCGGCCTCGAGGGCTGTCTGCCCTCGGTGAAGCGTCCACCCCCGCGCCTCCTTCTCGCCGGCGGTGAAGAACGTCACGAGGCCCAGGACCTCGAACAGCCGTCGGACGATCTCGTCCAGCGCCGACTCGCCGTCCCGATAGGCGGCGGCCTCCTCCTCCGGCAACTCGCTCAGCTCGGCCTCGAGCTTCAGGTCGATGCCGCCGGCACCGTTGACGACGGCGACTAGCGGCTTGGTCGTCAGCGGCTCGAGCTCGGGAGGCAACGCACCCTCCCACTCACGAACCGAATGACCAGCGTCCACGTTCGCGAGAAGCCGCTCTAGTTGCGCTACCTCGTCACGAAGCTTCGGATCGCCGGATTTCGCCTGCTTCGAGACCCGCTCGAGCCGGCGTTCGACGTGGTCGCGGTCCGCCACCAGCAGCTCGAGCTCCAACCGCTCGAGATCGCCGGAGGAGTCGGCGCCGGCCGAGAAGCCGTCGACGACCGCGAGCAGAGCATCCACCCGGCGCAGGTTGCCCAGAAGCTGAGGGCCGGTTCCCGGCACGTCGACGACCCTCACCGCGGCCGGTGTTGCCTTGGGGGCGCCCACGACCTCCGCGAGCCGACCGAGCCGCTCGTCGTCGATCGGCGCCATGCCCACGTGCTCCTTGCCGAAGTCCGGGCCGACGCCCGCACGTGTCAGCGCGTTGAAGAGTGTGGTCTTCCCGGCTCCCGGAAGCCCCACGATTCCGACCTCTAGCACGTGCTCAGTCTCGCGCGACCTGCTTCTGCAGTGACGTGAGAGCACGATGCTGCAGCGACTTGACCGCACCTTCGGTCTTGCCCAGGATCGTCGCCGCCTCGCCGTTTGAGAAGCTGAAGACGAACTTCAGGGTGAGCACCTGCTGCTGATCCTGGGAGAGGTTCTCGATCAACTCGAGCATGCTTCGCCGGCCGATGGACTGCAGGGCCTGGTCCTCGGCCGACGACTCCTCCGCCCCTTCGGGCTCTGGCACCTCCTCCTCCGGCTGCCACCGCTTCGTGGCGCGGAAGTGATCCATGGCCAGATTGTGGGCGATCCGAAAGAGCCATGCGGAGAACGGTGCCGAGCGCCAGCGAAAGCGTCCAATCGCCTCGAGCATCTTGAGAAACGTCTGCGTCGTCAGGTCCTCGGCGTCGTGCCGGTTGCCGACGCTCATGTGCAGGTAGCTGTAGATACGGTCGAAGTGCAGGAGGTAGAGCGCCTCCAACGCCTCCCGATCGCCCTGCTGAGCGAACTCGACCAGGCGGCGTAGGTCGGCCGTCTGGGCTGTTGCGTTCGAGCTCACTCAGAGGGGATGCCCCGGAGGGCCGGGCTGCTAACCGGGGGTGAAGCCAACGCGGGCTTCACGCGTAAACCGCTTGACGTAGACGATCCGCTTCAGCGAGATCGAGTAACGGCCGTCATCGGCCTCGATCGCGAAGGCCCCGTCGCCGCCCTTGCCGAGCGCGCGCTCGAGCTCGTCGACCGCATCGATCTCGACGAAGGCGCCCATCACCTGGCCGCCGTCGAAGCCGATCTCGACCCGGACGCGCTCGTCAGCCAACGCTGACGACCTCCGCGAGCACGCCGTGGACGGCGTCGGGATGGACGAACGCGACCTCGAGGCCGAACAACCCGCGCCGGGGCCGATCGTCGATCAACTCGGCGCCCTTGGCGGCGAGCTCGTCGATCGCGGCGCCGACGTCGTCGACCTCATAGGCGACGTGGTGCATCCCCGGACCGCGATTGGCCAGGAACTTGCCGACCGGCGTCTCTTCGCCGAGCGACGCAAGCAACTCCACCCGGTCGCCGCCGATTCGGAGCGACGCGGCCTCGACGCCCTGGTCGGGAACGGTCTCGCGGTACTCGAGCCGGGCGCCGAAGAGTCGCTCGTACGTGGCGAGCGCCTGGTCGAGGTCCTCGACGGCGACACCGAGGTGATGGATCCCACGCGGCTCCATGCCGCCGATGCTACCCGCTCAGTCGGCGGCGACGACTCGCACGGTGCCGACGGTCTCGGAGTTCTGCGACTCTGCCTCGACGCCTGCGAGCAGCGCGGCGAGCTCGTCCTTGTCGAGGGTCTCTTTCTCGAGCAGCTCCTTGGCGATCCGGTCGAGCGGGGCGCGGTGCTTCTGGAGCAGGCGAAGCGCTTCGTGGAAGGCCTCGTCCGTGAGCCGGGCCTGCTCGTGGTCGCGCAGCCGCTTGGTCTCTTCCGACAGCGCGTAGTTGTCGGCCCGCATGGTGCGGGACGAGACCCCGGACATGCCGTAGTCGAATACCATCGCCCGCGCGAGCTCCGTCGCGCGCTCGAGATCGTTCGCAGCGCCGTTCGTGACGCGCCCGAAGACGATCTGCTCAGCGGCCCGGCCGGCGAGGTAGACCTTCAGCAGGTCCTCGAACTCCTCGGTGGTGTGCAGGTAGCGCTCCTCGGAGGGCAGATTGAGCGTGTACCCGAGCGCCTGGCCGCGCGAGACGATCGTCACCTTGTGCACCGGGAGCAGGTCGCCCGTCAGGTGGGACATGACCGCGTGGCCCGCCTCGTGGTAGGCGAGGATCCGCCGCTCCTTCTCGGTCACGACCTTGCGTTGCTGCAGACCCGCGACCACCCGCTCCATCGCGTCCTCGAAGTCGGACTGCCGGATCGACCGCTGGCTCGAGCGGCCGGCGAAGATCGCGGCCTCGTTGGCGATGTTCTCGAGCTCGGCGCCTGTCAGCCCGGAGGTCTGCCTGGCGATCGAGCGGAGGTCGACGTCGTCGCTGAGCGGCTTGCCTCTCGTGTGGACGAGCAAGATCTCCTCGCGCCCGGCCAGGTCGGGCGCGGCGACCAGCACCTGGCGATCGAAGCGACCCGGACGCAGGAGCGCGACGTCGAGGTCCTGGAGCCGGTTCGACGCCCCCATCACGACGATCTGCTCGCGCGACTCGAACCCGTCCAGCTCGACCAGCAGCTGGTTCAGCGTCTGGTCCTGCTCGCGGCTGAAGCCGTGGCCCGTG